>JAUIEG010000426.1 GCA_030428745.1 Alphaproteobacteria bacterium | reverse complement strand
GCCGCGCTCGCCGCGGCCAGTGCGGCTTCAATCACCGACCGTGTTTCCGGATTGGCTTCGGCTTCAGCGCGCGCATCTTCGATTTCACCGATGGCGTCGCGGATTTCGGCGCGGGCGTCGGCCATTTCCGCGCGCATGTCCGCGATATCGTCCGCATCCATTTCAATCAGCTTCTGAAGAAAATCTTCTTCGCCGAAATCAAGGTCGTCGAAAGAGATATTCACGAAATCGCCGGCCATGGCGGCGGGCGCGGCAAAGGCGAGGCCGAGCGCGGCGGCGCCAGAGATAATAAGGGTTTTGGCTGTGTTGAGGGTGGGCATAGGGGGATCTCCTTTTCTTAAGTTGCGTTCTTCGTTTTGGTTTCTTTGCGGGCGTCCTGGTCAGGCAACGCAACATCCGGCGCCCGTGATGAGTGAAGCTTGGCGTTCGCGGGTCTCAGCGGCAATCGCTTTGCGGCGAAGCGTTGCCTGGCCGGGATGAAGACGCCGCAGCGCACTGATCACAGCTGCGTGCGGGGGCGGGTGCGCCTCTTTAAAGGCGGGCGCGTGCGCCTAAATGAACCCGGAATCAGCAACAATCCGATCCGCTTTCGAGCGGCAAAACGCCGGTTTCATGTTTCTCGCAGGTCCCCGGCAGGGAGAGCATATGATTACGATCCGCAAGGGTGTTGACCGTGGCCACGCCAATCACGGCTGGCTCGACACCCACCACACTTTTTCATTCGCCAACTATTATCACCCGGACCATATGGGTTATCGGGCGCTGCGGGTGATCAATGAAGACCGCATCAATCCCGGCGCCGGCTTCCCGACGCATCCCCATGAAAGCATGGAGATCATCACCTATGTCCTTGATGGCGCGCTGGCCCATAAGGATTCGACGGGCGGCGGCGGCGTCATAACGCCGGGCCTGGTGCAATATATGTCTGCGGGCTCGGGCGTCACGCACAGCGAATACAATGCGTCGGAGACGGACCCGCTCCATCTTTACCAGATATGGCTCTTGCCGAAAGAGCGCGGCGGCGCGCCCCGTTATGAGGAACGCAAGGTCGCCGAAAGCGTCAACGGCGCCCTGACGCTTATCGCTTCGCCTGATGGGCGCGACGGCTCCTTCGCCATTCGTCAGGATGCGGCGCTTTATGCGGCCCGGGTCAAGGAAGGTGAAAGTCTGTCCCATGAGTTTGCGGCAGGCCGCTATGGCTGGCTTCAGATTGCGAAAGGCGGCGTTGAATTGCCGGAGGGCTCGATCATGCAGGCTGGCGACGGGGCGAAGATATCGGAAGAGACGAGCATCTCGTTCCGCGCACTCGCTGACAGCGAAATCCTGTTGTTTGACTTGCCGTAAAAAACCGCCATTTAGAGCGGCATGTTGAGTGAACTCTATACGGGCGGCGTTCTAGACGCTGCGGCGGCGATCCCGCCGGCGCGGCGTCTCGATGCGCCTGACGCCAGCGCTACAAAAGTGAGCCGCGTCTGCGGCTCGGAAGTGACGGTCGACCTTATCGTGGAAGATGGGCGCATCGCCGATTTCGGCATGGAGGCGAAGGCTTGCGCGCTCGGCCAGGCGTCGGCCTCCATCGTCGCCCGCAACATCATCGGCGCTGAGGCCGAAGAGCTTTACAGCTTGCGCGATCAAATGCGGGCGATGCTGAAAGAAAATGGGGGCCCGCCCACTGGAGAGCGGTGGAGCGACCTCGCCATGCTACAGCCCATTCGCGAGTATCCGCAGCGCCACGCATCGACGCTGTTGGTTTTCGAAGCAGTCTGCGCCTGTCTTGATCGGCTTGGTCTTGATCAATTGAGCTCTGATCAACGCGACTGACGGTTTGTCGCAGCCATTTTACGTCAATCGTGATCCGACTAACGGATTTGTCATTACAGACGTGCTTGATCGCCGCTGTATGAGGGCCATCTTATCGGAAAGGCAGCGGTTCCTGCACTCTCTCCCCCTCTCGACAGGGCCGCTGTAAGCGCCCGCGCTGTTCCCCCACAGTGCGGGCGCAAATTTTTTAAAGAGTGCTTACGCCGCCGCTTCCTGGGCGTCCGCCGCGTCCACGCTTTCAGCTGCTTCCTTCAACACCCACGTCATGAAAGCCTTCACGGCCGGCGAAGACGACTTCGACGGCGGGTGGACGATGTAATAGGAAAACTCGGTCGGTGTTGTGAGGTCGAACGGAATCACGAGCCGCGCGGCTTCGAGGTCTGCAAGGGCGAGCGCCGCCTTGGCGAGGGCGACGCCTTTGCCGGCGACGGCGGCTTCAATGACGAGCGAGGATTGATTGAATTTGAGGCCGCGATCGCCGGTCTTGTGTTCGACGCCCGCTGCTTTCAGCCACATGGGCCAGGTCGGGCAGCCCGGATCCTTGTCATTGCCGCTGTCATGGAGCAGCGTGTGGTGGACGAGGTCCGCCGGCGTCTTGATGGGGTTGTCCCCCGTCAACAGCGCCGGGCTGCACACCGGCACGATCTTTTCCGCCATCAGATGTTCGGTGACGAGGCCCTGATACCGTCCGGCCCCGTAGCGGATCGCAATATCGACATCGTCGACCGCAAAGTCGACGACATTCATGTCAGCCGACACCCAGACATCGATATCCGGGTGCGCTTCCTGAAACCTGTCGAGGCGCGGCACCAGCCATTTCGAGGCGAAGGAGGGGGCGACTGAAACCGTGAGCCTGCCCGCATCGGCTTTCTTGGCGAGGATTTCTCCCGCCTCGACCAGCTTGTCGAAGCCCTCCCGCAGAATGGGCAGGCTCGCCTGCGCCTCGTCGGTGAGGAGGAGCGCCCGCTTGTGGCGGCGGAAGACGGGGGTCTGGAGAAAGTCCTCCAGCGCCTTGATTTGCTGGCTAACGGCGCCCGGCGTCACGTGAAGTTCTTCCGCCGCTTTAGTGAAACTTAAGTGGCGGGCGGCGGCTTCAAAGACGCGAAGCGCATTCAGGGGCGGTAATTGCTTCATTTTTCAGGGTCTCTCTCCTCTTTCCCGGGCATTATTCGGATAGCTTTCCTAAATAATCAAGAGGGGAGTCGCGCTTCACTCGCTTGTGAAGCGTTAATCAGATGAGCTAATGCCTGAAAATCGCAGAAAACTTGCGATCCCGTCAGCAAAGCTAAGCAATTTAGCAGAAATATTCGATTGAGAACTAAAATACCGGAGAATAGCTTGCCGGAAACCAGCCCGGCGACGGGCCCAGTATACCTAATTTGTTAGAAAATCTAATCATGAATGCATTTCCGGCACATATCGACCTTAAGGACCGACCGGCGCTGATTTTGGGCGGCGGCGCAGCCGCGCTGGCGAAAGCGCGGCTGATGCTTGCGGCCGGCGCAAGTCTGACGCTGATTGCAAAGAAATTCGCTCCTGAAACGAGGGCTGAGCTTGAG
>JAUIEG010000425.1 GCA_030428745.1 Alphaproteobacteria bacterium | reverse complement strand
TTCTTTTGTGGCGGGCTGCTTAGCGCAATTGGCGGGAAATGTCTAATGGGCTTCTTCGGACGCCGGCTTATTGAGCCCCAGGGTCACGACGAGTTGTTCGTCCTTCACCGCAACATCTTTCAAAAAGAGATGCGCAGCGGATTTCGCCGCGGTGTCGCGCTCCAATACGTAAAGCGGCCGGGTCCGGTAGAACTCCCGCAGGGCGACAGAAATCGCTTCATTGGCCTTATTGGCGTAAGCGTCGGGAACGCCGCCAAGCCGCATTTTTTCAACGGCCGGGTCCTTCAAAAAGAAGGCGCGCTGATCCGCGTCATAGCGCACGCCGCCCGACATGTCGGCGGCGCCGGAAAAGGTAAGGTCACGTCCCGCGAAACTCGTCGCCACAATGACATCAACACCGCCAGCGACACGATCCGCCCCCTCGACAAGATCAATCCGCGGATTGTCGAGCGTCACATCGAAAACATAGAGATGACGCCCCTCATAAGGCAGCCGCGCATCGAGATGCCCGCGCAATTCATCTTCAGAAAACTGGAAAACATAGTCGCGGCTCGACAGCGCCCAGAACGCGGCGGCGCCGACGAGGCCGAGCATGACCAGAATGATAACAACAAGCCTCATCAAAACCGCCCGTAATCAATCGGTTTCGTCCGGTCGATAAAACCGGTCTTCGCCTCCATAGGATATTTCAGACCCGTGGCGCAGTTAAAGAGAACGACGCGGTCGGATTTTGAAATGCGGCCGTCGTCGAGGGATTGTCTGTAGGCGGCGTATGTGGCCGCGCCTTCCGGACACAAGAGCAGCCCCTCCTCACGCGCAACGGCGTCACGCGCCGCGAAGATATCGTTTTCTTCAACCGCAATCGCAAAGCCGTTTGATGCGCGCACCGCCCGCAAAATCAGGAAATCGCCCACAGCAACAGGCACGCGGATGCCCGCCGCCGCCGTCCAGGCATTCTCCCATAGGGGCGCGTGTTCCGCGCCCTCCTCCCACGCCTTGACGATGGGGGCGCAGCCGGCCGCCTGCACCGCAATCATCTTCGGGCGCTTCGATCCGATCCAGCCGATGGCTTCAAGTTCATCGAACGCCTTCCACATGCCGATCAGGCCGGTGCCGCCGCCGGTCGGATAAAAGATCGCGTCGGGCAATTCCCATCCAAGCTGTTCGGCGAGTTCGAGGCCCATCGTTTTTTTGCCTTCAATCCGGTAGGGCTCTTTCAAGGTCGACACATCAAACCAGCCAGCCTTTTCCTTGCCCTCGCCGACGATCTTGCCGCAATCATTGATGAGACCGTTGACGCGATAAACGTCGCCGCCCTGCAGCGCGATCTCTTCGACATTCACCTCGGGGGTGTCATCGGGACAAAAGATCGTCGTCTTCATGCCCGCCGCCGAAGCATAAGCGGCCATGGCTGCGCCTGCATTGCCATTGGTCGGCATGGCGAGGTGATTGAGCCCCAATTCTTTCGCCATGGAGACCGCAAGCGCAAGCCCTCGCGCCTTGAACGAGCCGGTCGGTAGACGCCCCTCATCCTTCACAATGATTTCGCCGGTGACGCCCGCAGCTTTTTCAGTGCGCTTGAGCCGCACCAGCGGGGTCATCACTTCGCCAAGCGTGATGCGGTTTTCCGCTTTCAAGACGGGCAGGAATTCGCGGTAACGCCAGAACCCGTCAGGACGCTCCGCCAGCAAATCCTTGCTGACCATTTTCGAAAGAGAGCCCAGATCATAGCGCACGAGCAGGGGCTTGCCGGCCTTCGACAACCCATGCACGCGCCCCGCCTCATAGCGTTCGCCCGTATAGGAACATTCAAGATGGGTGACGAAGCTCATTTGTTCCGTTCTTCAATACCGAACGACTTCTGCTCACTCAGATTCGAGATATGGACTCTGTGTGCCTTCCAGCCATCTTCAAATTTCACCAAAAGCGCACTCACTACAATCTTCTTTTCACCAAGCACTCCCGTGGCTTCCACATGAGCCAAATCCTCATTCAGCATTGAGAAATTGGAAAACTGAAGCTCCAGCTTGTCCGGAGTTTCACCGTCAAAATATTGGGTCAACAGCTTGTCCAGGTTAGGAAGAAAATAAGAGTTTCGATAAATCCCATCCGGCGTAATGATGTTGAAAGGCACGGCCGCCATCACCGTCAAGTCTTCAACATTCCGGTCATTCCACAATCTCTCCACTTCGTCGAGCGCGTCTTCGATACTGGTTAGATTTCGGCGTTCAAGCTCAAGCTCGAAGGCCTGCGCTTGAGTTTCATATTTCTGGGTCTGCGCCAGACTTTGAGACGCCAAGACAAAGGATGCAGCAAGGACAGCAAAGAACCTGATCATCCTTCAAGCTTCTGGCGCGCCTGTGAGAAATTCGGATTGAGATCGAGCGCCGTCTGATACGCTTCTTTCGCCTTTTCAGACATCTTCTGCGCGTCATAGGCGAGGCCGATATTATACCACGCCGCCCACGGCTTGTTCATATCCGTTTCGAGCGACTGCTGATAATCTGCAAGCGCTTCGTCATAGCGGCGCATCAGGTAATAGCTGTTGCCGCGATTAAGATAGGCCTCGCCAAGCGCCCCGTCGATATCGAGCGCCGTGTTGAAGTCACTGATGGCGGCGCCAACCTCGCCTTCACGGTTAAAAATGATGCCGCGATTGACCAGCGTTTTTTTGCGATCGCCGCGCGACATGACGTTGTCGGCAAGCGCCTTGTCGCAGGGGGCTGTGTCGCGCGAAAAATCATCGCGCGCATTTTCGTAACAAGAGACGGCGTCCGTGGCGCCAATCGTCGTGACCGACATCTGCGCCATGGCCGGGGACCCGAAGGCGAACATTACGCAAACAAGACCAGTGAAGATTTTCATGGGAGGGCTCCTATTTGCACACATGGGCAGTGTAACCGCACATGGCGGCCATAAGAAGAAAAAGCTCTGTTCCGTTGATCTTGATATTCAGGCCCTTGAAGCTCCTTGTGCGATGCAGCATGTATGAGGCTCAGGCCTCCAAGGCAAGCAAAAGGAGCAATCCCATGACTTCACCGCTAAACGCCGTCATCACTGGCTCCACCTCCGGCATCGGGCTCGGCGTCGCGACCGCCTTCGCCGCCGAGGGCTGGAACATCATGCTCAACGGCTTCGGCGACGCCGGCGAGATCGAGGGAATCCGCGCCGGCCTTGAGGACAAATATAACGTCAAGGTTCTCTATAACGGCGCCGACATGACCAAGCCCGAGGAAATCCACGCTCTCATGGCGGAGGCTGAGACCGCCTTCGGGCAAGTTGACGTTCTTGTGAACAATGCCGGCATTCAACATGTGTCCCCGGTGGAGGATTTTCCGGAAGCAAAATGGGATGCGATCATCGCCATCAACCTGTCTTCAGCGTTTCAC
>JAUIEG010000424.1 GCA_030428745.1 Alphaproteobacteria bacterium | reverse complement strand
CGATGCGGAAATCTGGCGCCAGGCCGACGGCGCGCTCCAGATCAACGGGTTTTTCGCTCAACTCGAAGAAGGCCGCTTCGCTGCGACAGGAACGCTGAAACTCGACGACAAGGGCTCTCCCGAGGGAACGCTGAAGATGGAAATGATCGCTCCTGCGCCGTTTATCCGGCTTCTCGCGACAACCGGCGCCCTCACCCCCGACGAGGCGGAAAGCGCAGCGGCGACGCTTACGCTTGCAACGATTGCTGCGGGCGGAAAGCTGACAGCGCCAATTGAATTGAAAGAAGGCGCAGCGCATCTCGCCGGCGCCAAGATCGCCGATCTTCCGTCTGCGAATTAGCGAGTCTTGGTAGTCGCATGATCGAACCGGAAAACCGGTGTCCACTTTTACGGATCACGCTCCGGCATCAGCCATACATGGCGCCGAGAGGCGCATCGTCGTTGTGGGTTTCCACAAGGCGCGAAAAATTATCCAGATAAATGGCGCCTTCCGCCGTCTTCTGAACAATGACGATGCGCTTGTCATTGGCGTCACGCACACGCTTCACAAAACCAAGGATTGAGAGCGCATCAAGCGCACGGGAAATCGCCGGCTTCGGCACGTTCAAATCGCGGGCGAGCGCGCGCACCGTATGCGGACCGGGGCGCAGATAAACGGTCAAGAGGATCGACCACTGGCGCATGGAAAGGTCTGGCCCGTCCGCGCGCACGGCGTCGCACATCACTTCCCGCCAGCTTGTAAGATTATCCGTCGACGCCATCGTCCGGCCTGTCGCCCTATCCGTTCAAAAACAAGCCCTATGCTTGCAACCGTTCGCCCGAAAAGGGCAAGGCCGAATCACGGGCGATAGCGGTCCGCGAGAGTGTCAAAAAGGGCGCGAATCGCCTGGGCCTCGCCGCCGACGGGCCGGCCAGGGGCGGCCTTGGGCCGCCAGGCGTAAAGATCGAAGTGCATCCATCGCGCCGCTTCCCCTGCGAATTTCTTGAGGAAAAGGGCCGCCGTGACCGAGCCCGCGAAGCTGCCGCCGGAAATGTGGTTCACATCGGCGATCTGGGACGACAGCATCGATTCATATCCGCGCCACAGCGGCATGCGCCAGACGGGATCGAAGCTCTTCGCCGCCGCTGCCTCAAGCGCCTCGCAGAGATCGTCATCATCACAATAATAAGGGGCGAGGTCAGGGCCGAGCGCCACACGCGCCGCCCCCGTGAGCGTGGCCAGCGAAATCATCAGCTCCGGCGCCTCCTCCCCCCCGTAAGAGAGCGCATCGGCGAGGATCAGGCGGCCTTCCGCATCGGTGTTGCCAATCTCGACAGTAAGCCCTTTGCGGCTTTTGAGGATATCCCCCGGCCTGAAGGCGTCGCCGGAAATGGCGTTTTCGACAGCGGGGATCAGGACGCGCAAGCGCACCTTGAGGCCAGCGTCCATGATCATCCGCGCAAGGCCGAGACAATGAGCGCTGCCGCCCATGTCTTTTTTCATGAGCGCCATCCCCCCTGCGCCCTTGATATTCAGCCCGCCGGAATCAAAGGTCACACCCTTGCCCACAAGCGTCAGTTTCGGCGCATCCTTATCGCCCCACCGCATGTCAATGAGCCGCGGCGCATCAGACGCTGCGCGCCCCACCGCATGGACCATGGGAAAATTCTGAGCGAGGAGATCCTCGCCCACAATCGTCTCGATTTGCGCCCCCATTTCCATGGCGAGATTGCGCGCCGCCTGTTCAAGCGCCGCCGGTCCCATATCGCCCGCCGGCGTATTGACGAGATCACGGACCAGAAAAACCGATGCAGCCGCGCGGCGCATGGCGGCTGCGTCGGCGTTTTCAGGCGCGATGAGCCGGGCGACGGCCGGTTTTTGCTGCTTGTAGCGGTCAAAGCGATACCCGCCGAGCAGCCAACCGAGAACAGCGAGGTCGGCCGCGTCGTTCTCCAGCTGGGCGCTTGCGAAAATATAGTCACCCTCCACAAGCTTTTCGGCGGCGGCGGCGGTGATCAAGGGATCGCTCTCATCGCCCAGCCCAAACAAAACCGCCTCGCCATCAGCGAATACAGCGCCGGCTTCTCCGTTAAAGCCGTTGACTTGCGCAAGACGCTTTAAGCCTTCGGGCGCATCACTTTCATCAAGAGCGCCATCGCGCACCAGATAGATTTTCTTTGCTGCATTTGCTGCAGCCTGTTCATAGTCGCTTAACAGATGAGGGGCCATGAATAATCCGTTAACTTACCAATTGAGAACCGCGTTAGATTGCACATTAAGCATACGGTTAAGCCTTTATTGAATTCCTTCGGTCACGATACGCCCGATCCGTCAATGGAATTCATCGAGGCGCAACCCATGCTTACCGCATCCAAGCTTGCAACGAAATACGCGATTGTCGCTGGCGCGGCGATTATGCTGCCTGCCTGTGCATCGGTACAGAAAACATCCGCATCCGCCGGGATCGGCAATGGCGAATATCGCGACGCGATTGGCGTTTACTCAACGCCCACGGGCGATGAGGGCATGGACCCGATCGCCGCCGCTGCTTTCTGGGGCACGCGATACAACACCGACCAGTCAGATCCGGCTGTGGCGGTCCGCTTTTCCCGCGCTCTGCGCAAGATCGGCTCCAATGAAGAAGCCCTCGGCGTGATGCAAAAGACCGCCGCCGTCCATGTTGGCGACACGGACGTCAATCTTGAATATGGCAAGGTCCTCGTTGAAAGCGGCCGCGCCTTCGAAGCCGTGCGGTATCTTGAAACCGCCGTCGCGAAAGCGCCGACCAACTGGCGCGCACTCTCCGCTTATGGCGTTGCGCTCGACCAGATTGGCGAACATGACGAAGCTCGCGCGAAATACGATCGCGCCCTCGGCTTCGCGCCGGGCGACGTGATCCTGCTCAACAACAAAGGCCTTTCCTACGCGCTCGACGGCAATCTTTCCCAGGCGCGCGCAACGCTGCGCCAGGCCGCCGCCAATGCCGGCTCCGATTCCCGCATCCGCCAGAACCTCGCCCTTGTGCTAGCGCTTTCCGGCGATATGCGCGAAGCCGAGCGTCTGGCCCGTTCCGACCTGCCGCCGCTGGTCGCCGACAACAATATTGACGTCTACCGCCAGTTGATGAACCAGCCTGCTTACTGGGATCAATATGCGGCTGGCGATATCGACACGCCGAATTTCGACGATGTTCCGGCTGCGCCGCTCTCGCCGTCCGCCCCTTCACCGAAGCCACAGCTTCAGGAAGAGCCTGCGGAAGACAATCAAGAAACCGACAAGGCGCCGATAGCCCTGATGGAAGTGGCGCCCGTCACCCAAGCCTCCATGCCGGCCGCAGAAGCTGCCCCAGAACCAGCCAAAGAACCTGGCTCTGTGGAAGGCGGCATCGAGCTCAAAACCGAAGAATAATCAGTC
>JAUIEG010000423.1 GCA_030428745.1 Alphaproteobacteria bacterium | reverse complement strand
GCCGCCATGGTCACCGGCCCCGCCGCATGGGTTAAGGGCGCCGTTGCGAGAGACACCGGTTTGCCCTCCACCGGCATGATGTTGCAGATAGTCTCTAACATCGCGCCCCATGAGCGGTTCATGACGCGCACGCCCTTGGCGGGCCCCGTAGTGCCGCCCGTCGCGATCAGCGCGGTCAACTCTTCCGGATTGCCGATAGGATCGCCGAGGTCGGGGAAATGATCCGACGGCGCCGTCGCCATAAACTCGTCGAGCGAGGGATGCCCGCTATCGGGCCTATCGAGACACACCATCTGGCGCACGGTCGGCACCTTGTCCTTGATCTCCTGCGCTTCCTTTGCGTAGCTCGAATGATAGAGGATCATGCTGACGCGCACATAGTTGAGATAGGCGATATTCGCGTCGAGGGCGTTGCGCGTGTTGACCGGCACCCAGATGGCGCCTGCGCGCCAGCAGCCGAGCATCGCCGACAGCACCGGCCCGTCATTGGGCGACATGATGGCGATCGGTTCCTGATTTTCCATGCCCGAAGCCCGGAGCGCGCCGGCGACCTTGTGGGTCAGCGCCTCCATCTGGCTGTAAGTGTAGCGCGTGTCGCCGGAGATCAGCACATCCCGGTCGGGATGCAGTTTCGCCATTTTGTCAAAGTAATCGATTGTTCGCATGTTTTCTCACACCACCCGGCTGTTACGAGCCTGTCGCAACCTTTCAACTCACCAGCAACGGAACACTTGTCCGCCCGGCAATGCAAGCTGCTGTTTCAGACGGGTTTATTCTTTGCGCAATTCGAAAACGCACGATCCTTCAGGAGTGAAATCATACTTTCCGGCGGCAGGACAACCTGTTTTCGGAATCGGCTTTGAACGCAGGTGCAGCAAAACCATGCGCGAAGCCCCGCGATAAAAAGCGCAATCAATCGCGCCCGCCCTGTTCGCTTTTTTCACATTTTTTGTGCGCTCGGGCAGGGTTTTGGGGGCCCTATGAGGCCTAGTTTTCGCACCCTGACAGTAGACAGAGCACGACCAAAGATTGTATGCAACATATACAATTTTGGCCGCCCGCCTGACGTGGGCGCCAAGCCTTTTTGACAAAACAAAACCAGGAGGATCACGCCCATGACGGCCAAGAATCTGGAAGAGGTGCTCAAAAACGCCGGCAATACGGTGCAGATGCTCCGTAATTCGAAAATCGGCGCCTATGTTTATCCGGTCGTCCCGACCGAATTTCACAACTGGCGTGACGAACAGAAAGCCTGGCGCGACACCGCCGTTCTGTTCGACCAGACGCACCACATGGTCGATCTGTTCCTGAAAGGCCCTGACGCGATCAAGGTCTGCTCCGACACGGCGATCAACACTTTCAAGAACTTCCCCGTGAACCGCGCGAAACAATATGTGCCTGTCAGCCACAGCGGTCATGTGATCGGCGACGGCATTCTCTTCAACCTCGAAGAAAACCACGTCGTGTTCGTCGGCCGCGCCCCGTCCGCCAACTGGCTTCAGTATCACGCCGAAACCGGCGGCTATGACGTCGAAGTTGTCTATGACGACCGTTCACCGTCCATGCCCATGGGCAAGGCGGTCACCCGTAAATTCTACCGCTTCCAGATCCAGGGCCCGAACGCCCAGAAGGTCATTGAGAAACTCAATGGCGGCCCGTTTGAAGACATCAAGTTCTTCCACATGGGCTACATCAATATCGGCGGCAAGAAAGTCCGCGCCCTGCGTCACGGCATGGCCGGCGCGCCGGGCCTCGAAATCTGGGGCCCTTACGAGGAATATCTCGATATTCGCGCGAAGATCCTCGAAGAAGGCGCCGAGTTCGGCATCGTCCCCGTGGGTTGCCGCGCTTATGCGACAAACACACTGGAATCGGGCTGGATTCCCTCGCCGCTTCCCGCTGTTTACACCGGCGATGAAATGAAAGCCTATCGCGAATGGCTTCCGGCCAAATCTTACGAGGCCATGGGCGGCATCGGCGGCAGTTACGTCTCAGATAATATCGAAGACTATTATGTGTCGCCTTACGACATCGGCTACGGTCCGTTTGTTAAATTCGACCATGACTTCATCGGCGCCGATGCGCTGAAGAAGATGGAGAAAGAACAGACCCGCCGCAAAGTAACGCTGGCCTGGAATGACGACGACGTGCGCAAGATCATGGGCTCAGTTGTCGGCGAAGGCACGCCGTACAAATACTTTGAACAGCCGCTGGCGAACTACGCGTCGTCGAACTACGACTCAGTTCTGGCGAACGGCAAAAACGCCGGCTTCTCCATGTTCACCGGCATCTCCTATAATGAGCGCAAGGCGCTTTCGCTCGCCACGGTGGACAACGATGTGGAGATCGGCAACGAAGTGAAAGTCGTCTGGGGTGAACCCGATGGCGGCACCGAGAAGACAACGGTTGAGCGTCACCAGCAGATGGAAGTGCGCGCTATTGTCAGCCCGGTTCCCTATTCGGAAACGGCGCGTAAGGAATACGCTTCCGGCTGGCGCACGGGCAAAGCGTAATTCATTTGCGAACAACATTCTGAAAAAGGCCGGCGTTTTCGCCGGCCTTTTTTTTGGAACACCGCCGAGCCTTGCAATCCAGAACAGAAAAGGACCCGCGCGCTTGTGGCTGCGTGGGCCCTTTCCTCTCTCCCTCCGCCCGTGCCGGGTTCAGGGGTCTCTAAAACTAGCAGCGACGATATTAATCCCTCACCGCCAGCTGCGCAAACACTTCGCACACAACCTGAGCTCACGGAAAAACATGAGTGATTTTAAGGGGAAAGAGCGAATTCCTTAGTAAAAAGACAGAACGCCTCCAGAGAGCGTGGCGACCGCTCTTCCTCAGGATCGCTTCTTAAAACCCCGGCGGCCGCGCCGTTGAGACGCCCAGCGCCCGCTCCAAGGCAGCGCCCAGCGCGATAATTTTGCGCTCTTCAAAGAGATCGCCCCAGAGGCTGATCCCGCGCGGCGCACGGAACGTCGCCCGGCCCGGCCCATTGTCATCACCCCCGTTTGTCTTCGCTGCCCGCTGGTTGAAACCGGCGCGCAAGATGAGTTGCGGATGGCCGGTGGCGTTCGTTGTCAGTAAGGCGCCGCCCGCAAAGCTGGGGCCGATCAACGCGTCAAATCCATCAAAGGCGCCGCCAACCTCTTCCATGGCGCAGCGGCGCAGACGGTCGATCTGCACATAATCAACCGCAGAAACAAATCGCGCCGCCCGCCATGTGTTGGGCCAGGTGTTGCGGCCTTGCCGGACAAGCTCATCATCCCGGTTCGCCAGCGTGAGATCGCTGAACGCCGCCGCCGCTTCAACATCCACAATCTCCCCCAGCGATGTGTAGTCGGTTTCGGGCCACGGAAATTCTTTCACCGCGACGCCAAGATCGCGCAAAGTTCGCAGCGCCTTTCTG
>JAUIEG010000422.1 GCA_030428745.1 Alphaproteobacteria bacterium | reverse complement strand
CGGCGCCGCAATTTACAAGCGCGGCAAGCGCTCCATCGCCTTGGACCTCAAAAACCAGGACGCAAAAAACATCGCCCTCGACATCATCGCCAATTCCGACGCCCTGATTGAAGGTCTGCGCCCCGGCGTCATGGAGCGCCTCGGCCTCGGCCCTGACGAGGCGCGCGCGCGCAATAGAAAATTGGTTTACGGACGTTTGACCGGCTGGGGTCAGACGGGACCGCTTAGCGCTGCGGCGGGACACGACATCAATTATGCGTCGCTTTCCGGCGCAGCCTGGTATGCGGGCGCTGAGGGCGCGGCGCCGGTTCCGCCGCCAACCCTTGTCGGCGATGTGGGCGGCGGCGCCCTCTATCTCGTGATCGGCATTCTCGCCGGTGTGATGCGCGCGCGAGAGACCGGAGAAGGAACGGTCGTCGACGCCGCGATTGTCGACGGCTCGGCGCATATGATGAACCTCCTTTATTCGGTGCGGGCCATTGGCTGGATGCCCGATGAACGCGGGGCAAGCATGCTCGACGGCGCGCATTTTTACAGCGCCTATCAATGCAAATGCGGCGGCTGGATTTCGATTGGTCCGCTCGAGCCGAAATTTTACGCAGCGCTTCTGGAAAAACTCGGGCTCGCCGGCGACGCCGACTTCGCCGCGCAATATGACAAGTCGAAATGGCCGGCGCTGAAAAATCGCTTCGCGGAAATCTTCAAGACCAAGTCCCGTGAAGAATGGAGCGCGCAGTTTGAAGGAACCGATGTCTGTTTCGCGCCGGTGCTGGCCCCGTCCGAGGCGGCGGCGCATCCGCATATGAAGGCCCGCAATATTCTGCGCGATGTAAACGGCGTGTTGCAGGCGGCCGCCGCGCCGCGTTTTGACGGCGCCGAACCGGCGGATCCCCGGCCCATTCCGGCGCCCGGCCAGCATGCGGAAGAAATCCTCGCCGAGATCGGCGTCGATGACCGCATGATCGCGTCCTGGCGCGAGGCGGGAGTGTTATAGCGTGAGCGACGACGTTAAAAAGAAGACTGTAAAAAAGAAAAGGGATAGACCGCTCATCGGTTGGCGCGAATGGGCGGCTCTGCCGGATTTCGATGTCACGGGCCTCAACGCCAAGATCGATACGGGCGCAAAATCCTCCGCCATCCACGCCTTCCGCATTCGTGAAGTGGTGCTGGATGGCGTCGATCACGTCGAATTTTACCTTCATCCCCAGCAGCGGCGTAAAAAACCTGAAGTTTTCTGCCGTGCGCCTATCGCCGGACGTCGGGTTATCCGATCCTCCAATGGACAGGAGGAGGAACGATATGTCATCGAAACACGTTTGCGTCTTAACGGCAGGACTTGGAAAATCGATTTGACTTTGACCAATCGCGACGCCATGGGGTTCCGCTTGCTTGTCGGGCGCGACGCATTGCGCCGGAAATTTCTCATTGACCCCGGCGCATCCTACCTCTTGGGGCCCAAAGATTCCGAAGTGACAGAATAGAGGATACTCACCATGAAACTTGCACTGATGTGCCGTAACGCGGAACTCTATTCTCACAAGCGCATCGTTGAGGCCGCCGAAGCTCGCGGCCATGAAATCGAGGTCATCGATCACCTGCGCTGTTACATCAACATCACCTCACTTCGCCCGACAGTGCGGTATCGCGGAGAGGAGCTGACTTATTTCGATGCGGTCATTCCGCGCATCGGCGCCTCGGTGACCTTTTACGGCACCGCCGTTTTGCGCCAGCTGGAGATGATGGGCGTTTATCCGGTGAACGAATCCGTTGCGATCTCCCGCTCGCGCGACAAGCTGCGGTCGCTGCAGCTCCTGGCGCGGAAGGGCATTGGCCTGCCGGTGACGGTCTTCGCCCACCGGACAAGCCGTGCGGATGAAATTCTCGACATGATCGGCGGCGCCCCGGTGATCATCAAATTGCTGGAGGGCACGCAAGGCATCGGCGTTGTTCTCGGTGAAACCCAGAAAGCCGCTGAATCGATCATTCAGGCTTTCGGCGGCGTCAACACCAACATTCTCGTTCAGGAGTTCATCAAGGAAGCGGGCGGCGAAGACATTCGCTGCATCGTCCTCGGCGAGAAGGTCGTCGCCACCATGAAGCGCAAAGGCAAGGAAGGCGACTTCCGCTCCAACATCCATCGCGGCGGCTCGGCTGAGAAAGTCAAAATTACGCCGCAGGAGCGCACGACGGCGGTGGGCGCGGCCAAGGCCATGGGCCTTAATTTTTGCGGCGTCGACATGCTGCGCTCCAATCACGGTCCGGTGGTGATGGAGGTCAATTCCTCGCCCGGGCTTGAAGGCATGGAAAAGGCGACGGGGATCGATGTCGCTGACCAGTTGATCGACTGGATCGAAAAGAACGCCAAGCCGGGCAAAACCAAAACCCGCGGCAAGGGTTAGGCGCGCTCGCCCTCAATTTCCCGCCCAAAGCGCAAGGCAAGCTCAATGAGTTTGTCGATATCTTCCTTGCGGGTCCGGTGATTGGTGACGCAGGCGCGCAGGCAAAACCGGCCCTTGATGATGGTGTGCGAGGGCAGCGCTTCACCGCTCTCCTGAATGCGATAGAGAATTTCCCGATTGAGCGTGTCGAGCGCTGTTTCGTCCGCTGACGGCGAAGCATAGCGAAAGCAGACAATGTTCAGCGGCGCCGGCGCCATGCGTTCAAGGTCGGATTCTTCGTCGATGCGTTTCGCCAGATATTGCGCAAGATCGACATTCTGCTGAATGAGCGCGCCAAGTTTGTCGGCGCCGGTTTCCTTCATCAACATCCACGCCTTGAGCGCGCGAAACCCGCGGGAAAGCTGCAGGCCCCGGTCAGCGAAATAGGTGGAGTCGATGGCGAGCCCCCGTTCCATCGAAGAAATATAGGTGGCGTTTTGGGCGAAAGCGTCTTTATGCGCGGCGGCGTTGCGAATGATGACGCAGCCGATTTCGTAAGGCTGATACCCCCATTTATGAAGGTCGAAGGCGATCGAGTCGGCCAGGGACTGAGCTTCAACCTGTTGGCGCGCTTCCGGCGCCAGCGCCGCCAATGCGCCAAAGGCGCCGTCCACATGCAGCCAGAGATCGAATTCATCGGCGAGGGCGCGCAACGCCGCAATGTCGTCAGAGGCGCCGGTGTTCACCGTTCCCACCGTGGCGATAAGGCAAAAGGGTTTGCAGCCTGCTTCGATGTCGCGGCGGATCATCTCGCGGCAGGCGTTTACATCGATGGCGTAATCGTCGTTGCACGGGACTTTGCGAAACGCTTTTGCGCCGAGCCCCGTCAGTTCGCACGCTTTGACGATCCAGTTATGGGTTTCGGCGCCGCCATACACAGTGAGTTGCGGCGCGCCGGAAAGGCCCTCTTGGCGGATGTCGAATCCGGCGCGCTCACAGCGCGCGACGGCGAGCGCGTTGAGGTTC
>JAUIEG010000421.1 GCA_030428745.1 Alphaproteobacteria bacterium | reverse complement strand
CTTCAAAGCCCGCCGGGCCGCCGGATAGGAACAAATAAAACCTATATTGCTCTTAACACCCCCTGCGAAACAGGTGGAAATATAGTGTGAATGTCCTAAACTCTTCAGGTGCTTTCCTGCGCTGCGACGCAGGTTAGTATCAGGGGATATCACAGGGTCCGGCTTTTCTCAGGGGGGCTGGTCCCGCCGGTCAACGGGGCGCAACTGGCGGAGCAGTATTTTTGTGACGAAGCGTATCAAAATCGGCGTCGCTGGCGCCGGGGTTTTTGGCGGCTATCACTGCAACAAAATCGCAGATCTTGAAGACGTTGATCTTTCCTGTGTTTATGATCTCGATCCGGAAAAGGCGCTGACCCAGGCCCGCCAGCACAATGTGCCGGCGGAAACGGATTTCGACGCGATGCTGGATCGGTGTGACGCGGTGATTATCGCCGCGCCCGCAATCGCTCACTACGAGCTCGCCCTGAAGGCGCTTAATGCAGGCCGGCATGTTTTTGTGGAAAAACCGGTCGCCCTTGCTCTTGGCGAAGCAGACGAGCTGATTGCATTGGCGCGAAAGAATGGGCTTGTTCTTCAAGTCGGCCATCAGGAACGCTATGTGGCGGAAGCGGTCGGCCTTTTCGACCGCAAAAAGCCGCCGGTGAAAATCGACTGCATCCGCCATACCGCCGCCACCGGACGCTGCGAAGATGTATCGGTCGTGCTCGACTTGATGATCCACGACATTGATCTCATCCGGAAGCTCACCGGCGCCGAGATTGAAGCTGTTTCCGCCTATGGCGAACGCAACGCCGCCGACGCCGAGCTCATGCTCGACAATGGCACGAGCGTGACGCTGGCGGCGTCACGGCGCGACGGCTCGCCCGAACGGCGCATGATGCTTGTTTATGATGACGGCGTCGTCGAATTCGATTTCATCAACCGCACGGTTGAAAACACGACTCCCTCCCCGCTTCACGCCTGTTTCGACGGCGAACACGCGCCGCTGTCCTTCACCGATCCTCTCGCCTATGGCGCAGCGGCCTTCGCCGCCGCTGTCGCGGCGGGCGATACGCCGAAGGTCACCGGCGCCGACGGACGCAAGGCGCTCGATTGGGCGCTGCGCATCGAAGAGGCGGCCGGAATCGACATGGCATCCAACCAATATAAGACCCCGGAAAGGCGGCGAGCATGAACAGTGTTGTGAACCTCTCCATCGCAGGCAAATCCTCTGTAGGCGATATTGCTTTTATCGACCTGAAGGCCCAGCAGCGGCGCATTCGCCCGGCCGTAGAACGACGGCTGCAGACCGTGCTTGATCATGGCCGTTACATTGCCGGACCGGAAATTGACGAGCTTGAAGAAACGCTCGCCGCGCGCTCAGGCGCCTCGACAGTCATCGCCTGCGCCAGCGGCACAGCAGCCTTGATCATTCCGCTCCTCGCCCGCGGAATCGGCCCCGGCGACGCCGTGTTCTGTCCGGCTTTCACCTATAACGCCACGGCGAACGCCATTTTGCTGGCCGGTGCAACGCCTGTTTTCGTCGACATCGACGCCAAGACTTTCAATATCGACCCGAAAGACCTTGATCACCGGATCGCAGCCGTGCGTAACGAAGGCAAACTTCAGCCCCGTGCCGTCATCCCTGTCGATCTTTTCGGTTCGCCTGCGAATTATCCCGCCATCTCAGCCATCGCCGCGCGTGAGGACCTGTTTGTGCTTTCAGACGGCGCGCAGAGCTTCGGCGGTGAACTGAACGGACGCGAAGTCGGCGGCCTCGCCCCGGCGACCGCCACCAGTTTTTTCCCGGGCAAAGCGCTTGGCGCTTATGGCGACGCCGGCGCCATCTTCAGCATGAACAGCCTTGACCGCGAGCGCTGGGCTTCAATCCGGTGGCACGGGACTGATGAAGCCCGCAAAGAATCGGTGCGCGTTGGCTTCAATGGCCGCATGGACACCTTTCAGGCGACGATCCTGCTTGAAAAGCTTGCGATCTTCGACGACGAGCGCGAAGCGCGCCGTCGCATCGCCGCTGATTACGACCAGGCGCTGTCCGACATCGCCCGTCCGCAGGCGCAAGTTGACGGCGCGACATCCGGTTACGGATATTATTCACTCTGCATCGACAACCGCGATCAGGTCGTTAAAAAACTGAAGGCCATGGGCGTACCGACGGCGATTTATTATACGACGCCGCTGCACCTGATGCCGGCGTTTGCAGATTTTGCCCCGGCAAATGGCCTGCCCGCGACGGAGAAAGTCGCTTCGGAGATTTTTGCGCTGCCGATGCACCCTTATCTGACGCCGGAACAAGTGGATTACATCTGCGACGCGGTGCGTCAGGCGACGTCCTAGGTCTGCTTTTCCGAACTCTTGTAGGGCTGATGAATAAAATGCTGACCGGCATCCGGTCCCGCGTCGATCTGGGCAAGCAGGCGCTCACGATCGATCACGCGGAACTGCTGGATATAATCCTCGATCACAGGCCCTTCAAACCCCATGCGCGACAGCGCTTCACGCGCAATCAGGATGCTTGATTCAAGCGTCTCGCGCACGATGACGTCGGGCCCCAGCTTTCGCAGTTCGATCTCATGCATGCGATCATGGGCGACGGCGAGGGTGATCACATTGGGGAAGCGTTCGCGTAAAGCCGTCACCGCAGCGTTCACCGATTTCGGATCGTCCATGCACAAGATAATCGCGCGGGCGTCGGCGGCGCCAGCAGCCTCAAGAATGTCGAGCCTTGCCCCATCGCCGTAATAGACCTTGAAGCCGAACCGCTCGGCATTGCGTATGTGGCCGGGATTGCGGTCGATAGCGATGATGTCGACGCCGGAATTTTTAAGCACCTGCGACACAATCTGTCCCATGCGCCCGAAGCCCGCGATGATGGTGTGATCGCGCCCGCCTTGGGGCTCGGCGAGGCCATCGGCGTTGTCCCCGCTTTCGCGCGTGAGGCGGTTGGCGGCGAAATACATCGCCGGCGTCATCATCATGGAAAGCGTGACAATCGCCGCCATCAGGCTCGCCTGCGCATCGGTGAAAAGCGCGGCGCTGACGCCGAGCGTAAAGACGACAAACGCAAACTCGCCGCCCTGCGACAGTGTCGCCGCGCTTTTCAGCGCCACATCCCGTCCCGCCCGCATCACCCGCGACAAGGCGTAAAGGATTATAGACTTAATGGCGACGAGCCCAACCGCGCCGCCAAGCACCAGCAGCCATTCCCGCGCAATGACACCGAGATCGAGGCGCATCCCGATGGAAATGAAAAAGAGGCCCAGCAACAGACCGCGGAAGGGTTCGATATCGGTCTCAATCTGATGCTTGAAAGAAGATTCCGCCAAAAGCGCCCCGGCGAGAAAGGCGCCGAGCGCCATGGAAAGGCCAGCCCAGGCGACAGCGAGCGACACCAACGCAACGACAAAGAG
>JAUIEG010000420.1 GCA_030428745.1 Alphaproteobacteria bacterium | reverse complement strand
TTGAAGCCCGGCGGGCTTGCCGGGTTGCAGATCATCACCATCGCCGACCGTTTCTTTGACCGCTATATGAAATCGACCGATTTCATTCAGCGATATGTGTTCCCCGGCGGCGTATTGCCCAGCAATTCAACGCTCTCGAGCCTGACCGACCAGGCAGGGCTCAAACTCAAGGGCATACAGGATTTCGGACAGGATTACGCCCGCACCTTGCATGAATGGAGTGATCGTTTTCTGGCGGCCTGGGACGATATCCGCGGCATGGGCTTTGATGAACGGTTCGAAAAACTCTGGCGGTTCTATCTCGCTTATTGCGAGGCGGGCTTTCGCGCCGGCACAACGAATGTGCGGCAGATGACCGTACAAAAAGCTTAAGTCGGCTCTTTCTTCACTTCAACGAGCCGTTGATCGCGGATCACATAGACGCGGTCCATGCGCTTTGCGAGCCGTTGGTCGTGGGTTGCAATCAACGCCGCCAACCCTTCCTTACGCACAAGATTCAAAAGCGCATCAAACACTACATCGGATGTTTTCGGATCGAGATTGCCGGTCGGTTCGTCAGCCAGCAGGATTTTCGGCTTGTTGGCGAGGGCGCGGGCAATCGCCGTGCGCTGTTGTTCGCCGCCCGATAATTGTCCCGGCTGGTGATGGGTGCGCTCGCCAAGTCCCATAAGTTTTAGGAGCCGGACCGCCTCCGCCTCGGCGTCTTTCTTTTTAACGCCTGCAATCAACTGCGGCAGCGACACATTGCCGAGCGCGGAAAATTCCGGAAGCAGATGGTGAAACTGATAAACAAAGCCCAGCGTGGCGCGGCGAATGCGCGTGCGTTCGGCGTCATTCAGCGTCGAGGTGGCGCGGCCATTGATGTGAACCTCGCCCGCGGACGCAGCCTCCAATAGACCGGCGATATGAAGCAGCGATGACTTGCCTGAACCGGAAGGTCCCAGGAGCGCCGCCGTCTCTCCCGGGCGAAGGGAAAAATTGATCTCCTCGACAACGACGAGATCGCCATAGCGGCGCGCAACATTTTCGAGGCGCAGAACGGGCTCATTCATAGCGCAGCGCCTCCACTGGATCGAGCCGCGCGGCCCGGCTGGCGGGATACAGCGTCGTGATGAACGACATGAAGAGCGAAAAACCGGCGATCAGGCCAACTTCCCGCCATTCCAGCTTCGCCGGCACCCCGTCGAGATAATAGACTTCAGCCGGAAAAAGGTCGTGACCGACCACGGCGGAGAGGCCGTTTTCAATGGCGTCGATATTCGACACAAAAAGCGCGCCAAGAACGATGCCCGCCAGCGTTCCCAGGACACCGATCAGCGCGCCAGACAAGAGGAAAATGCGCAGGACCGAGCCTTGCGTGGCGCCCATCGTCCTCAGAACCGCGATGTCGCCGGTCTTGTCTTTCACCAGCATGATGAGCCCAGTCACAATGTTCAGTGTCGCCACGATGATGATGAGAAACAGAACGAGGCGCATAGCGAAGCGCTCCACCTGAAGCGCATTGAAATAACTTTGAAAGCGTTGCTGCCAGTCTGAGACGTAAAGCCCTGGCGCAACGCTCATCAATCGCTCGCGATAGGATTTGATCTGTTCGGGTTCGGTGACATTGACTTCGATATTCTGCACACCATCGCCAAATCCGAAAAAGAGCTGCGCCTGCTCCAGCGGCATGAAACCGTAAATCGCATCATATTCAGCGTTGCCCACATGGAAGATTGCGCCGACGGTGTAGACTTTGGAACGCGGCGTGCGCCCGAAGGCTGTTTCAGCGCCCTGTCCCGTCAACAGCCGCACCTTGCCGCCCGCCCGAACGCCGAGCTGCGACGCCACGCGACTGCCCAGCAGGATTTCATTTCCGCCTTTGTCGCCCAGCCCGAAATTCTCGACGGAGCCATCGAGAATGTGTTCCGGTCCTGTGATGTACTCATTCGCGAGAAGATCGTCGCGCCGCACGCCGCGCACGACCATGCCGGTTTCACCATTGGCGCTTGCAAAGACCGGCATCTCAATCAAAGGCGTTGCGCTGGTGACGCCCGGAATTGCGGCGAGGCGCATGGCCAGATCATCATAACCTGTAAGGGGCTCCTCAGCCTGTACATGCGCGTGACCATTGGTGCCGAGCAGCTGATCGAGCAGCGTCAGGCGGAACCCTTGCATGATCGACATGACGCTGATCAGCGCCATCACCGCGAGCATGATGCCGCCAAAAGCGATCATGGAGATGAGCGAAATCCCCTTTCCCGACCGCGTCGCGCCGAGATAACGACGCGCGACCATCCATTCGAAATAGGAAAAAGGCCGCGTTGAAGGGGTCGCGACATTCGTCATGTACTTTTCTCCGGCCCTGAAAAGGCTTGAGCCGTCTTGCTAACCTACTTTTCCCGAAAGGCAAATCACCCGCAGCTATCCCTGCCCATCAACTGCCTTGCCATATCGCCAGCCATTTTGTTCAATAGCTGCTGAGGGTCATGGTGGGAGCATCAAAGTGGGTATAGTCAGCAAAATCGTAGGGTATTTCCTGCTGGCGGGCGTCATGTTCGCGGGCGGGGTTTGGGCGGTCAAGGAATTCGGCGACGGCGTCGCGCTTCCCGCAGGTCTCGAAAATGCGAGTTATTTCCTTGGCGGCGCCGGAGCGATTTACTGGGCGTGGTCGATTTTCGCCGACGCCCTCTCCGCCTGGCGCGAAGCCGGCGGCATCGGCTTCACGATCAAATTCATTCGGAATTTCTTTGTGACCTTCGTGCGCAGCATCGTCGCCCCTGCACTCGCGGCCGTCGCTGCGGTCAGCAGTTCATGGACCATCCTGCAACAGATTGGCGAAAATCAGGGACCAACCATGCAGGCGCTGGCGACGGGCGGCATCATGCTTGGCGCAGCCAGCATCGCCATCATCACAAAACTGCCCGACACGCATCCCAAGACAAAAATCTAGGCGTAGTCGAGCGCAGCCTTGACCTTGGCGGCGATTTCGCCGGCGACATCGTCAAGCGACGCGTTTGATTTCTCACCCGTGTGGCGGTCTTTCACTTCCGCTTCGCCGGCGCCGAGACCGCGCGGACCAATCGTGATCTGATAAGGCAGACCGATCAGGTCCATACGCGCGAATTTCTCGCCAGGCCGCGCGGGCGTGTCATCATAAAGAACGTCGACGCCAGCCGCTTCAAGCTCGGCGTAAAGTTTCGCACAGGCCGCGTCACAGGCCTCATCGCCCACACGCAGATTGACAAGTCCAACATGGAACGGCGCCACAGGCATGGGCCATTTCGACAACGCGGGCCGTGATCGCGGCGTTGTAGCCGTAGTCGGCGGGCGTCTTGCCATCGGCCCTGAGCGAGCCGTCCATCATGACGGAGGTGAACCCGTTCTGGATCGCGGTCAGGCAGACCGCCTCGGTGTTGCCGTGGTCGAGATGCA
>JAUIEG010000419.1 GCA_030428745.1 Alphaproteobacteria bacterium | reverse complement strand
TATCGTATTCCCCGCCGCTTCTAAAGGTTACTGGCGAGAACACGATGTTCTCGAATGTTAAACCTTCCTCCTGAAAGTAGTAAGCGCCGATAATGCCGTCGATACGGCCATCAAGAAAGTTGCCTAGAAGTTGCACTTCCTGGCTAAACTGCTCTTGTTGAAACTCTGTGCTGACGTGCGCAATCTCAATTGGCGAGTGATCCTGATCAAGCTCGAAATTGCTTACTGTATCTCGGTACGACGTTATAGACTTAAACGTAATGTTTTCAGAAACTTCAAAAGCACCTGTCAGCGCTACGCCCCAAATCTCCACCTCATCGCGCGGGCCAAATGAACCAAAGTCGGTTTCGCCGTTTGGATCAACGAATTGCGCATTAAAGCAATTTTGGTTGCCAATCGGGCTTGCCGGGCCGCCCGGACCGAAAAAGCATTCGCCCATCGGCGCGAGAAGCGCATTGTGAAAAGTCGGAAATGAGGCTGTTTCAGTAACCTCAACGAGAACAAATGGCGCTCCATTCGATTCGCTGTTGGTGTAATCGAACGCGAGATCAAACGTCGCTCGATCTGCCGGAGTCCATCTCAACGCCAGCCGTCCGGCGAAAGTATCTTCGTCGCCCATATCCGCGCCATCAGGACGCGTTACATATCCGTCTCGCCGCCGAAACATGAGCGAGGCGCGCGCCGCAAGCGCCCCCTCAACAATCGGCAGGTTCGCACTGCCAAGCACATGAACCAGGTCATCACTGCCATACGACGTCGAAAGCCCGCCTTCAAATTCGTCTGAGGGCTTCTTGCTTGTGATGTTGATAGCGCCGCCAATGGTGTTACGCCCAAAAAGCGTTCCTTGTGGACCGCGCAAAACTTCGATTCGCTCAACATCCACGAGATCAAGCACACTCCCAACGGAACGTGCGAGATAGACGCCATCGACATATGTTCCGACGCCGAGGTCAATTGTCGGGACGGCCGTATCCTGGCCGATGCCGCGAATATAAAGAACAGCTGATGAATTACTGCCGCCGATAGCCGCCGCTCTGTCAAAGCGAAGATTAGGCGTAAACTCGCCTATCTGCGATGTATCTGTGATGTTCCGCCGCTCTAAGCCTTCCGATGAAAACGCCCGAATTGAGATCGGCGCATCCTGGAGGCTTTCCTCCTTTTTTCGCGCCGTAACGAGGATCTCATCAACTTGTGATTGCGCTAATGCGACATTCGTCGCGCCGATCATTGAAAACACCGACGCTGACGCGAGAAGCTTCCCAATGTTGGATAAGTTGTTTCTGTAAATTCTCATTTTAAGCCTTCCCCGCTTAACTTACTAATTTGACAGTTTCGTATATTTTCCACGGAAGAAGAGCAGAGGCTCTTCCAACGCATGCTGATATTCTTCTACTTCCCCAACGAAGATTGTATGATCGCCGGCTTCATAGCTTCGGTACAAATTGCACAGAAACGTCCCCAGCGCTCCGTCCAAATAAGGCGTTCCGTCTACGGTCCATTCAATATTGGGAGAAACCATTTCGCTGGGCCGCCCGGCAAAATGAGTTGATATCTCTTGCTGACTTTTCGACAGCAGATTGACGGAAAATCGACGCGTCTGCCGGATCACTTCCGCGGCTTTTGCACCATTTGCGATCGAAACCAATATAAGCGGCGGGCTCAAAGAAACGGCGGAAAACGAATTCGCTGTCATCCCATGATAATCGTTGTCGCACTTTGAGAGCACCAGCGTTACGCCAGTTGCAAACCCACCCAGCGCATCCCGAAGCCGTCGCCGGTGCGTGTCTGACATTTCCTGGCCAGCAAGCTTAACCATAGACGTCACTGGCGGATTCGGGCGTTCCACGACAACTTGACCCATATTCAGCTCCCAAGGTATCAAATATTAATACCTATGTTTCTTAGGTAGTCAAGTTATAACCCGATCCCTTTTGCGTAATTTTCGATCTTGCGCAAAGATGGGCCGATATTCAGCCCTACGGTAATGTGAGGACACGGAATATGAGTGTAGAAACTGTTGGAAAAGTCGCGGGTATAGACCGATCGCCGCTAGCTGGATGGCGCGTTCTCAGAACCGACGATGTAGAATGCGCCTACGACACGATTTCCAGCACATTTAAAGAGCACACCTTTAAAACGGCAAAGAAATCTCGTGTTTCAGACACCAAGCTCCATCATCTGGGTTTTGGAGACGTATCAATTAATTATATTCAGTATGGCGTCGACATCACAGTCGATGCTGATTTCCTCGAAGAGTTTTTTTTAGTGCACATGCCCGTAAGAGGCGAAAGCAACGTTTGGCTTGGGAATGAGCAGTATCACCTGACAGGGCATTCCGCAATCATTTGCCCTCCAAACGTAAGGTCAAAATTCCAGTGGCAAGGCGATTGCGGCGTGCTCGCGGTGAAGATCGCGAAATCGTCACTCCTCGACTATATCGGCGAGACTCATGAGATCAGGCTTCCCGATCAGTTTGCCTTTTCCCCTGAGATGACAAGCGACTCAGGCGCATTTTGCTCTTGGCGAAACCTAATCCACTACATCATCACGGAAGCCGAAAACGCAAACAGCCTGATAAATCGGCCTGGGGTCGGCGAGGAGTTAAAAAGCCTTCTGTTCTCGTGCCTCGTCAACAGCCAACCCCACAACCTGCAAGAGGTAATCGCTGGAAGATCTGCAACAGCCGCACCACGACATGTTCGCCTGGCGGAAGAGTATGCTCGCGCAAATATTGCGGCGCGCATCACGATTTCCGAGCTGGCGCGATGCGCGAATGTCAGTGAGCGAACGTTATTTAATGGATTTCAGGACTTTCGCCAAACGACGCCAATGAAATTTATTAACGATCTTCGCCTGGACCAAATCCGACGCGACCTACAGCAAAGTAGCGAAACAGAATCGATTGCAGAAATCTCATCCCGCTGGGGCTTCTCACATCAAGGCGCATTTACAAAAGCCTATCGTGAAAGATTCGGCGAGACAGCTTCACAAACACGCCGAAATTCAATGGCCGCGAACTAGCAACCTATAGCAATGTCGGTGTTTCGATTGGATCCTGCGCTTGTAGGATGATAATCCTTTTCTCTGCTATCCGGAGCTCCCCGCGCTCTTCAATTAAGCGGTGATCCATCTTGCATGCGAAAAACACCAGCGGCCGCCCGGCCCTATATTCATATACAAGTTGTCTGGATAAAATCCTTAGCCCCTCAGACCCATCCTCCGCCCACACCTCTACATTGGAGATATGATGCTGCAACAACCGTTCCGGCAGCTGATTGTGAGCGTAGCCCGTATGCAACCGCACCACCCGCTCCTCGAGGCGGCGACGATCGTCGAATGCAATGTTCACACACCGGCGCGGATCCGCATTGTCGTCGGAAGGCACCCAATAAAGACATTCTTCAGCAAACAGATCCAACC
>JAUIEG010000418.1 GCA_030428745.1 Alphaproteobacteria bacterium | reverse complement strand
GGGCGTGACCCTGGAGGGGAAGGCCCGCGAGACGGGCGCTGACCTCCGCGAGGTGGGCGAGCTGCTCGCCTTCCTGCGCCAGCCCGAACCGCCGGGGGGGCTGAAAGACGCCCTTGAGATGCTGCCGCTCGCCAAGACGGTGATGGCCATGAAGCCGGCGAGCCGGGATTGGGGCGCGCCCTGTCAGGAAGTGGTGAAGACCGGCGATGAGATCAATCTGGATGAGTTGCCGATCCAGACCTGCTGGCCGGGCGAGCCGGCGCCGCTGATCACCTGGCCGCTGGTGGTGACGAAAGGCCCGTCGGACAAACGCGAGGACGATTTCAATCTTGGCATCTACCGGATGCAAAAGCTCGGGCGCGATAAAACCATCATGCGCTGGCTGAAACATCGCGGCGGCGCCCAGCACCATGCGCGGTGGGGGAAGGAAAAGCGCGAACCGCTCCCCGTGGCGGCGGTGATCGGCGCGGACCCGGGGACGATCCTCGCTGCGGTGACGCCGGTGCCCGACACGCTGTCGGAATACCACTTCGCCGGATTGCTGCGCGGCAAGAAGGTCGAGCTTGTGGACTGCAAAACGGTGCCTTTGAAAGTCCCCGCCGAAGCGGAGATCATTTTGGAGGGTTACGTTTCCCTCGACGATTACGCAGAGGAAGGGCCCTATGGCGATCACACGGGCTATTATAATTCCGTTGAGAAGTTTCCGGTGTTCACCATCACCGCGATCACCCACCGGAAAGACCCGATTTACCTCTCGACCTTTACCGGCCGCCCGCCGGACGAGCCGTCGGTGCTCGGCGAGGCGCTCAACGAAGTGTTCATTCCGCTCTTGCAGCAACAGTTCCCGGAGATCGTCGATTTCTGGCTGCCGCCCGAAGGGTGCAGCTATCGCATCGCGGTGATCAGTATGAAGAAGGCCTATCCCGGTCACGCCAAGCGCGTGATGATGGGCGCGTGGTCATACCTTCGCCAGTTCATGTACACGAAATGGATCATCGTCGTTGATGACGACATCAATGCCCGCGACTGGAAAGACGTGATGTGGGCGGTCTCCACCAAGATGGACCCGGCGCGCGACGTCACCGTCATTGAAAACACGCCGATTGACTATCTGGACTTCGCCTCACCCGAAGCGTCGCTCGGCTCCAAGATCGGCCTCGACGCCACCGACAAGCTCCCGCCCGAAACCCACCGCGAATGGGGCGAGGAAATCCGCATGGATGAGGACGTGGTGCGCCGCGTCGATGAGATGTGGGAGAGGCTGGGCCTGCCGGGGAGTGGGAAAGGGATTTGGTAACGGAAGTGCTTATACAGCGGATTCACCTTCGCCATTTGAACGCTTGATCCCTTTATCTTGTAGATATGTCACCATAGCGGCATGAACTTTTGTAGCCTGATGAATATAGAACCAGCAAATCTCAGCTATTTGTTGCGGGCTGATCGATAACTTCTCTCCAACTTTGTAATGTTGAGAGAATTCCTCAATTCTCGCAAATACCTCACCACCATTTGGTAGGTGCAAAACCGCTTTCTTCTCAAATGTCTTGTTAAGAGAAATCTCCTTTTCGCCGTCATTGACAAACATGTGGAGCGCTATCCAGCTTAGCTTCAAAGTATCGTCCAAATTCGTATCGCGTTTTCTCACTCGGCCCATACCATGCGTCAAAGAATTCCGAGCTAGGCTCAGGCTTGAAAAACTATCAAGATAAACATCTGCGCCTACTCTCGACGAGATTGATTGCAGTTTCGAGGCGGTATTTGTCTGTGCAACGAAAGTCTTGTCTCCAACAATTAAGTCTGACGGAACTCTTTTACCGTGCAACTCTGCGAGGTCACATTTGAACCAGACATCATCAAGGAAGTATGCAAAATATTGGTCGAGCTCTTTCAGACATGAACCTGTAAGCCAAGTTTGGAATTCGAGTTTTGCTTTGTTTTTGCGTTCGTCGGATATTTCTTTTGGCCAAAATGAGTAAACGTTACCGTCACCAATATCGAAATTTTCCGGTGTAGTCCTCTCGGCGGCGACGCCATACTTCATAAAAACAGATACTCGCCGCACTCCTACATAGACGATCTCTAGCATTTTCTGGAGATCGAGTTCCATGTTGTGTTTTGGAACGCCTTTCGGATCGTCAGATTCTGACATTGGTTCTCACTAGAAAGCTATTAGTAAAATGACTTGTCGTGCGTAATATATGACCAGATCAAACTGGCAGGATAGACTTTCTCTACTTCCTCCCTCTCCCCCTTGGGGGAGAGGGTTGGGGTGAGGGGGTAGGTTCAACAGGGACCAACTCAGTTGGACGGGATTAAAGCCCCAAAAAGTCTGTCACCGTCTTAAGCAAATAATCCTCGTCCATTGCGCGCGACGCATCAATGCGCAGAACTTGCCAGCCTTCTTTCTTCAAAAACTCATCCCGCTCCGCATCGCGAAGCGCAATCTCATCCAGCTTGTGAATACCGCCGTCGATTTCGATAACGAGCCGTTCACGCACGATGGCGAAGTCGACGACGTAAGGGCCTATCGGGTGTTGGCGGCGCACGGGAAAGCCGTGTTTGCGCAAAGTTCGTAATGTCGCCCATGCGCGCTGTTCGGGCAGGTTGGCGGTTTGCCGCAAACGTCGCGCTCGTTTGATGTGAGGCTTTGGCGTCATATCGAGAGCTTATCACGAAGATTGGATACCCTCACCCCAACCCCTCTCCCTTAAGGGAGAGGGGCTTTTGCCGCCGCCTCACATCCATATTGTCCCATCACCAATTTTGATGATGCCGGGAGCGGCGTGATTCCTATGCTTGCCCTTGTCTTCGGCGCATCCGGGGGAGAGCCACGCGCAACCAACGGTTGATGCGTTGAAGACACCTGTTTGTTTATGACGCTCAAGGAAGGGATCTCCGACATGCGCAACGCCATTTCGATCTGTTTAACTTTTATCGCCGCGCTCGGCCTCGCGTTTGTCGCCGCCGGCGCCGCCCATGCCGGTGACGACGATGACGCGCCGGCGCTGACGCAACCCATGAAGTTCGGCGACGCGGCCATGAGCTGCACCCAGATCGTCGCGGAAGTCGGCGCCATGGAAACGGTGCTCGGCGGCAATCCGTCTGAAGCGCTGATGGATGGCGAGCAGCTGGCGAATATGGGCACGGGCTTCGCGCAGCAGGCGGCGCTGTCCGCAGGCGCCGGCCGCGCCGTCGGCGCCATCGGCCAGGTTGGCGGTCTTCTCGGCCGGTCTTCCAAGAAGAAGAAAGAACGCGAAGCCGAACAGCGGGCGATCGCGGAAAAGCGCTGGCTCTATATGGTCGGGCTCTATCAGGGCAAAACCTGTGACGCGCAACTGGCGGCTGCGGCCGCAGCGGCCGAGACGGCTGAGTAAAAAAGAAACGCGCATCGCCGGTCGCGGCGGTGCGCGCTGTCGCCAACGCCC
>JAUIEG010000417.1 GCA_030428745.1 Alphaproteobacteria bacterium | reverse complement strand
CATCAACAAGAATTACTCTCACCCACCGCCCTACGGGCAAAACAGTTTCTGACGAAGTTGAAAACGGCCATTACACGCGCAAACAAATGCGCGCCGCCACTGCGAAACTTGAAATGGAATTATTGGCGAAACTCGAAAAACTCATCGCAAAGAACTAAAATTTTAGCCCGTCATTCTTTCAACAACGCAAACAACAAAACCGCAATCAACACAGCCCACCCGGTCATGATCGCAATCGGCGCGGCGATGACGCCGATGGCCGTGAGCATAAATGACAAGAAACCGAGATGCGCGACGGCGGCCGCGACCTGACCCGACAGCGCCCAACCGGCGCGCCCGCGCGCGAGGACAGCGCTTTCAAGCCCGAGCGAGGCAATCTGAAAAAGCTGCGCGAAGGCCATGAGCGCGATCAGCGGCGCAGCGGCGATAAACTCTTCGCCGCCAATCCCCACCGCAAGCTGGCGACGCAAGAGGAAATAAAGTCCGACAATAGGAAGCGCGATCAGGATCGCCGTTCCGATGGATTGGAATGCGACCTTCGCCATCTTGTGGCGGCCTTCTTCCGCTTCGATCTTTGAAAGTTCCGGAAAGCTTGCGTGATTAAACATGGTGATGGGCTGCGCCAGCACATTGGCGAGATTATAGGCGATGCGGAACAGCGCCGCCGCCGCCGGGCCGAGGACGCCACCCACAATCAACAGCGGCACATTGTTGTGCATGAGGTCGATAGAGCTCGACAGGTTTGTCTTGATCATGAAGGGGAGCCACGCCTTGTCGGCTTCGCGTTCGGCTTTGCCGAGAAGGCTCGGCGTCAGTTTTTTCTTTTCAAGCTCGCGCCAGCCGAGAAACCAAAGACTGCTCCCGTGAACGAAGACGCTGGCGATCCAGACAACAAGAAAGGCGCCGACGCTCGCTTCAGTCAGCCATAAAATGATGGCGCCGATGAACCGGATCAGCGGCATCAGCGTCAATTGCCAGCCAAGGAGTTTGAATTTGTCGTAAAGACGCAAGACGCCCGTCGGCGTCGCAGCGATGAGAAACGGCGTCGCGAAACAATAAACAGTGATAAGCCCGCGAATGTCGTCCGACCATCCGAAGACGCGCGCGGCGAGCGGCGCGAGCGCTAGGGCGATGATCACTGAAGCGACGCTGCTCAAAATATCGAGGCGGACCGTGTAGCGCAGGAGATCTTTCAGCCGCGCTTCATCGCCGTCGCGAACCATGGGCGCGCCAAACCGGATCACCGCCTGCCAGGACTGAAAGCGGGCGACGCCGGCGATCACGGTGGCGTAGGCGTGGGCGAGGACGAGCGCCCCCATCCCTTCCGGCCCGAGCCCGCGCGCGGCGATGGCGAGATAGGCGAGGCTCAACACGCCGCCCGCGGCCTTGCCGGAAAGCAGTTTGCCGGCGTTCGCCATGATCCGCGCCACGGGGCCCGTCTGTTTATCCGTTCCGCTGGGCGTCATCCCTGTCCCTGACTTCAAAGCCCCGTGAGATAGCGGCTGTTTGGAATGGTTTTCAATCGGCCGCCATCCACCGCCACCCTGTCTGGCCCGAGCTTCTGACGCCGCTCATTGCTTGTGGGCGCATCATTGCCTATCCGTCTGTCCGCAACCAACAAGAAAAAAGAGGCCAACCCCATGAGCGGGGACCATCAAAAGCCATATCACTTCGTCATCATGGCGGCGCAACGCGCAGGCGTCGTCAATCCGCTGGCCGAGGCCGCGGGCGTCAGCCACAAATGCCTCGTTGCAATCGACGGCAAATCCCTCATCGAACGCACGCTGAGCGAAATCATCGCCAGCGGCCTCGCCCGCCGCGTCAGCGTCTCCATCGAAGACGACGCGCCCTTGAAGAGCGACAGCTATGTGCGCGGCCTGATGGACGCCGGTTTTGTGCGGTTCGTAAAATCCACCGACAATCTTTTTGACAGCGTGGCGGCGGCCCTCACCGCTGACGATGACACGCCGGCCATCATCACAACGGCGGACAACGCCCTGTTCACGGGCGAGATGTATCGGTATTTCGCACAAGGCGCGGAAAGCTTCGACGCCTCGGGAGCGTTCTGCAGAAAAGAGACCCTGCTCTCCAAATATCCCGAAGGCCAGCCGCGATTTCATCGCTTCAAGAATGGCGAATACACCAACTGCAACACCTTCGCGATCATGAACCCCGAGGCGGTCAGCGCGGCCGCCATGTTCCGCAGCGGCGGCCAATTCCTCAAAAGCTCACCCCTGCGCGCCATCAGGACATTCGGCCTCATCAACGCAATCGGGTACAAAAACGGATGGTTCACGCTCGAAGGCGCTTTCCAGGTGCTCAGCCGAAAATTCGGCGTCAGCGTCGGCGTCGTCGACATGCCGTATCCGGAAGCGCCCATCGACGTCGACAACGCGAAATCCCTTGAGATGACAAGCCGGATCATCGCGGAACGAAAGGCCGCCGCAGAGATCTAAGCAAGGCCGGACAGCCAGCAGCCATTGCCGCACTACTCTGACTTCCAGACACAAAAAAGCCGGCCACGAGGGCCGGCTTTTTCAATTCTATTGAACGCTATGCGTTAGGCCGTTTTGCGGCGACGCGAAGCGAAGCCAAGACCGGCGAGACCGGACAGCAGCAGCGGAAGCGCAGCCGGAACCGGAACGTCGCTGACAGTCAATTGAGCGATAGTGAAGCCGTTGCCTTGGGTAAGAGCGATAAGGAGGAAGTCCTTGCCGTAGCCGAGGTTCGGGATCACGTCGACCAGGCTGCCAAGAACGATGGTGCCCATGTCCACGCCGTCAACAAACAGCTGGAATGAACCGCAATCGCCTTCGTTAGCCGGCGTCGTGCAGTTGGTGTCGCCGCCACGGTTAAATTCAACGTCGGTGACGGTGTAGTAGTCGTCAAAAACAAAGCGGATAGCTTCACCGGAATCAAACTGCGTCTGATCGTCAGAAGTGTTTGTTTCCGACCAAGCGCCAAGGCCGGAGTCGGCCGGGTTGATGTCCTGGATCAGGCGCGCAGCGTTGCCGCCATGCGCGTCGTCTTGTGTCGTCACGCCGGCATAAGCATAAACGTCGACGACAACGCCGTCTTCCGAATACTCAAAGCCTTCAACGTGATTGATTGTGCAAAGGTCGTTACTGACGCCGCCAGATGTGGCGCAAGAATCATCTACGTTCGCAACATTGTCAGGCGTAACATTCAGGCCGTCGCCTTTGAATACGAAAGTTGCTGCATTCGCCGGCGCCGCCATAAAGCCCGCGGCCAGCGCTGCTGCCGCAAGATAACGAAGGGTTTTCATGGTGTAGTCCCCCACTCAAAACTAAATCCGGGAAACGCCGGAAGTCGCATCGTTAAAACTTTTTTAACGACACCCTAAATCTCCCAATTTTACTCGAATTGTCAATTGAATTAGTGGGGATTAACCCAAAAAAAGTGCTGCAGCGCAACATAGCAGAGTA
>JAUIEG010000416.1 GCA_030428745.1 Alphaproteobacteria bacterium | reverse complement strand
GAGTTGCGCGCGAAATGGGGCGGGCCGTTCTGCCTCAAGGGCGTGATGAGCGTTGACGATGCGCGCCGCGCCGTCGATATCGGCGCCGACGCCATCATGGTGTCGAACCATGGCGGGCGCCAGCTCGACGGATCGCGCGCGCCATTTGACCAGATCGCGGAACTCGCCGACGCCGTGGGCGACAGGATCGACATAATCTGCGACGGCGGGATACGGCGCGGCACCCATGTGCTGAAAGCCATCGCCGCCGGCGCCAAGGCGTGTTCCGGCGGGCGCCTTTATCTTTACGCCCTCGCCGCCGCTGGTCAGCCCGGCGTCGAACGCGCGCTCGGCAATCTCAAAACCGAAATCGAACGCGACATGAAACTTGCAGGCGTGAAAAACATCGCCGATTTGAATCGCTCCATGCTGCGCTGGCGGTGACAATGCGCTCTCTAAACTAGCTACCCCTTTACTCTTCTTTGAGCTACGCTGGGCTCAACTCACTACGAGCGGAGGCGACATTGAAATCATTGATTTCCTTTTGCGCAGTAGCCTTGGCTGTTCTTACAGCGGCAGCACATGCTGAAAACCGAGACGAACTGATTGCAGATTGCGCCACGATAGAAGCGTGTCTCAGCGCACTTGACCCCGCCATACCCAAAAACGAAACAGGTATCTATCCCGCTGAAATTGATACTGTCAGGGTCATTTTAAAAAACCGGTTTGGCGAGGATGCAAGAGACGCCTTGATCGAAAAAGCCCGTACGGGGCATGACGGTTGGAATAACTTTGCCACCGCCCTTCTCGCTGAGTGGGGCGGCTGGGACGAAAAGCATATTCCGGTTCTTATAGAGCTTTTGCAACGCGATCCCGGCGGCTGGATCGCTCGCGCATTAGGCGACATTGGTTCTCCCGCCGCGATAGAAGTACTCATCGACGACTTGCCGCATGCCGGCGTTTTTAGTCAGACCGGATGGGCCTTAACCCAATTAGGGATAGATGTGTTGCCCTACATATTGTCGATGCTTGAGCCGACTTCAGAAAGTAATGAACCAGAACCGGTGCGCGTGCGCGAACGCACCGTATCCGCAGCTCACTGGTTGATTGGTCGGATGCGATCTTCCGCCCTGGTCGTCGCTGATGAGTGGATTGCAATTTCGCGTAATCGGCGTGAGAGAAAAAGTCGCCGAATAGCAGCCCTCACGGGGCTTGCTGCTATGAACGGATATCTTGGCGAACGCGCTTTCGAGTTACGCCCGCTCCTGCGAAACCGGGATGACGCTATTTCAGGGGCGGCTTATGCAACGCTTGTAGCGGCTCACGATCCTTTTGTTGCAAGAAAGTTGGCCAAAACCTGCGCGCCATCAAACAAACAGGGGGGGGACGCTATGGACGCCTTTCATTGCCTGTTTGTGCTTTCGGACTTTGGCGGCAATGCGAGCGCGGCTGGCGAAGATGTTATCCCATTTCTCTCATCCGAGAACGCCCTTGAACAGGCATATGGCATCGAGACTTTAGGGCTTATCGGCTATCGTGAAGCAATTCCGCAAATTGAGCCGTTTTTGACGTCATCTGACTGGCGGCTTGTCTATGCGGCGGTGCGGGCGCTTGGCCGGTTGCAGGCATATGAGTCGGTTCCGGCCATGGAGAACGCAACGCGTGACCACTGGCTCCCCGGTTTGCGAAATTTTGCTGAAATTACTGTAGAAAAAGTCATTCGTCATCAGCCCTATGAAGGCGCTGTCAGGGATATTTTCTTTAAAAACAGTTTCGGCGATTACGGTGAGATATTTCGTGACGAAACCTGCAATTGGAATGCTTGGATTTATGACGGACAAAAAATAACGTTCGAAAGATCACCCTATCGGCCGGAAAAAGAAATTCACCTTGCCGACGGCAAACTCGTTGCAATTGATCATGGCGAGTTTGGCGGAAGTTTCGAATGGCGGCCGGACAGAGGCGAACCTGTCATCCTCGTACCGGATAATACAAACACGATCTTTCGGGTGAAGGATGGATTTTTATCGATCCACGGTTTGTCGCATCTAACTTTCTCTAACGGCTACGCAACACTGGCGTCGCGAAAAGCGTCTGGCGAATGGGACATTCAAGAAGTCGCGCGCTTTCCGGGCGCGGCTTATGACGGCAAACGCATTCACGATGAAACATTTGCAGTGAAATCTGCTGGATATGCCGTCATCTTTTCGACCGACGGTATAATCGATGTGGCACGTTGCGATCATACCGCTCGCCCACGACAGAAATAAACAAAACGGCGCTAATCCTATACTCCGCTAGGAACGCATCAACCGCCTCGCCGGCGTTAAAAACATCGCCGATTTGAACCGCTCCATGCTGCGTTGGCGTTAGGCGCGGTTTTCATGCGGCGCTCCTTTTTTCAATGCGCGCGATCTGTTGGGCGAGCCAGTGATGGTGGCTCTCAAGTTCGGATATGAAGCGCTCATCCGACGGGGCGCTGGCGAGCGCCTCCTCTATCCATAATCGCAACACCTTCTCCTGCATCATAAGCCAGGAGATTAGGCTTCGGTCTTCGGCGTGACTGCGGATCATGGCGTCCTCCCTCGATGTTGCGACCGTCCTTAAAAACCCTGCCGCCAGCTGATCGCGGCCTTGAAGTTGCGCCCCGGCTGGCTGACGCCGGAGGCGACCACGTCGTAATCAGCGTCAGTGACATTGTCGGCGCCGAGATCGATGCGAAGCCCCTTCATCGGGCCTGTCATCGGTTGCCACACCGCATAGACATCGCCGACCGTGTAGCCGTCGCGCGCATTGACCGGATCATTCACCTTGTCGAAATCAGACGCGATCGAAACCCGCGCGCCCAGACGAAAATCGCCGCCAAAGAATTTCACGCCGCCATCGAGAAAGATCATGTCCGCCGCCAGGACGCCCACATAATCATCCGTGTCGATGTCGCGTCCGTCGATGGTCGAAAAGTTGCCGCGCAGCCACGCAAATTTGCTGTCATATTGCGCCTCGACCTCAACGCCGTCGAGTTCCGCATTGGTGACGTTCACATTGCGCGAATAATTGCCGAACGCTTCGCCTGTGCCGCAGGGCGGCGCGCCGGGGAACAACTGATCGGCCGTCAGGAAACAAGTGAAGGGAATATTCACTTCCAGATCGATGAGATTGGTCACGTCCGACTGATAGTAAGAGCCCTTAGCCGTGAAGCTGTCGCCGTCGAAGAGGACATTTTCAAAATCAAAGCCGGCGCCGACCTCCCAGGTTTCCGATTCTTCAGGCACGAGACCGGGATTGGGAATGAAAAAGTTCGTGACGAATGACGGCCCGAACGGCCCGATATCCGTCAGATTTGGAATCTGGAAGTGAATATTGTCGGCGTAGATTTCGTTGAAGGACGGCGCCCGGAACGCTTCCGACCAATTGCCGAAGACCAAGAGTTGCGGAACCGGTTTCCAGGTGGCGCCGACCTTCGGAGAGAT
>JAUIEG010000415.1 GCA_030428745.1 Alphaproteobacteria bacterium | reverse complement strand
GAAAATTTTCGTCCGCGGCTTTGCTTTCCTCCTTGAAAAGGTATTCCGGGTCGGCGGCGCGGTAGCGTTGTCTTCGGCCGCCAACACGTTTCTCGGTCAGACTGAGGCGCCGTTATTGATCCGCCCGTATCTTTCCAAAATATCGCGACCGGAAATGCTGATCGTCATCACCGGCGGTTTCGCCACCGTCGCCGGATCGGTGATGGCCGTCTTCGCCATCATTCTTGCAGACATTGATCCGTCGGTTCTCGGTCATATCATCGTCGCATCGATCATTTCCGTTCCGGCGGCGATCCTGATGGCGCAGGTGATGATGCCGGAAGAAAAAGGCGTGACGCCGACGCCGGTCGAGGCTGCCGATGACTTTGGTTATGGCGGCACCATGGACGCCTTCATGCGGGGCGTTACTGACGGGCTCGGCCTCTATCTCAACATTATCGCGTCATTGATCGCTTTCATTGCGGCGGTGGCGCTGATCAATATCATCTTGTCCGCCGGACCGGATTTCGCCGGCGCGCCGATCACGCTTGAGCGCATATTGGGTTATATTTTCGCGCCCTTTATGTGGCTGGCGGGCGTGCCCTGGTCAGAAGCCAAGGCGGCGGGCGAATTCATGGGACTGAAAACGGCGCTCAACGAATTCGTCGCTTATCTTCGCCTTGCGGAAGTTCCGCCGGGAACTTTCTCCGAGCGCAGCGTTCTCATTGTCATTTATTCCCTTTGCGGGTTCGCCAACTTCTCCAGTCTCGGCATTGTCATTGGCGGCTTGACGGCGTTGGCCCCGGACCGGCGCATGGACGTCATCGATCTTGCGCCGCGCGCGCTTGTCGCCGGTACGCTCGCCACGTTGATGACCGGCGCTGTGATCGGGCTGATCTGGGTTGGGTGATGTCCGGCTTAAAAAAAGGAAGATGCCATTGCGGCGCGGTGACGTGGGAGGCTGATCTTCCTGACGAGATCATCGCTGATGAATGCAACTGCTCCATATGCGAAATGGTCGGCTTTCTCCATGTCATTGTGCCGCGTTCGAAATTCAAACTGCTGACCGGCGACGACCATCTCACGGAATATCGCTTCAATACAGGCACGGCGCGGCATTGGTTCTGCAAAACCTGCGGTGTGAAGTCTTTTTATATCCCGCGCTCTAACCCGGACGGATATGCGTTGAATCTGCGTTGCATGGACCGCGGCCAGTTTTCGAAAATCGAAATCCGCCAATTTGACGGCCAGCACTGGGAAGCGAATGCGGGCAAGCTCGCGCATTTGTCAAAGAGCTAGGGCTTTTCCATCTCGCCAAAGGCGTCCAGTTTCGCCGCGCATGAATAAAAAACCGGAATCGCTGCCCAAACTCCTGCGGGAAATTCGCGCCTGCCGCCTTTGCGTGGAGGCGCCGAAAGGCGCCGCGCTTCCTCATGAGCCGCGGCCTGTCCTGCGCGCCTCATCGACGGCGAGGCTTGCCATCTTCGGTCAGGCGCCGGGCAATCTCGTTCATCAAAGCGGCAAGCCGTTCACCGATCCGTCCGGCGTGCGTCTGCGCGAATGGATGGGTGTTACGGACGAAGAATTTTATGACGAAAAAAAGATCGCTATCATTCCCATGGGCTTCTGCTTTCCAGGGTATGACGCCAAAGGCGGGGACAAGCCGCCGCGGAAGGAATGCGCGGGCGCATGGCGCGCGCGTCTTATGGCGGCGATGCCGAAACTCGAAACCATGGTCCTTGTGGGCGGTTACGCCCAGAAATGGCATTTGGGCGATGAGGCGAGAAAGACACTGACGGAGACAGTGGAGAACTGGCGTGAATATGCACCGCGCTATTTCGCGACGCCGCACCCGTCATGGCGCAACAATGCGTGGCTTAAAAAGCATCCGTGGTTTGAAGACGACCTGCTGCCAGTCTTGCGCAAACGGGTGAGGGCGCTCTTGAAGTAAATGTTAGCGCCGGTAATTGCGCCAGTCATCGAAGCGCGCATAGATCACGAACAGCACCGACAGGATGATGAGGATCACGAGCGCAAACTGCACCTGCGCCTCAACTGCATGAACCTCGTGCTTGGACGGCCGGTCAGGCACTTCGATCATCTCGCCTGTTTCTACATCGGCGCCCGGATGATCTGTCGATGACGCGTCATCGCCCCCATCCTCTCCGGTTTCTGTCTCGCTGCCGTCAACTGCGCTTGTGGGCGGGGTTGAGCCTTCGCCGGCATCGGGATTTTCGGTCATGCCGGTCCCGTTCTCGATATTGGTCTCGATCTGGTCGAGTTCTTCGGCGTTGTCCCTTCCCATGGTCGAGGCGGCGACCCCGGCGCCCCCGGCGATGGTGGCGCCTTGAACGGTTCGGCTTTCGGCGACATTGCCCCGGCGCGGTGAGTCCTCGACAGGCGTCGCCCGGGAGTTTTCGTCCAGTTGTTCGGGATCGCGCACCTGGGGCAGTGCAGTCGGCGTCAGGAAGAGCGCGCGCTCGGAGGCCCGCCGGCGGGTTAGGCCCATAACTTCACGCAGGACTCCGCCGACGGTCGCCTTGTTCCACCATGTCAGAGCGTCAGCCGCGCCGACCCGGTCGCCCTTGTTGAGCCGCTTCAGCGCCGTGGAGCCGCGAAAGGCCGCGGCGCCGACATTGTAGACAAAGCTGACCAGCGCATCGAACTCATTCTGGTTCAGGGGTACTTTAACCGCGCTTTCAACAGCTTGCTCGCGCGGCTTCAGATCGCGTCGCAGCAGCTCCTCGGCGTCCCGTTCGCTGATTTTCATGCCCGGCTGCACATCTGCGCCCGTATGGCCATAGCCAATCGTCCAGATGCCGGCGATGTCCTGATAGGCTTCGAGTTCCAGCCCCTCAAATCGTTTGATCAGCTCGACGCCATTTTCAGAAGTTCTCACGACTACACTCCCACCCCTCTAACGGCGTCACCTTAACCTTAAAAAGGGGCGAAATGTAGAACGTTCCGGCGGAAAATAGGCGCCTTGACGCAGCCACAGGAAAATTGAGATTTCCAGCGCAATAAGAACCACTTAGCGGTGAAAGCCGGAATTTTCCTCACAAGGGGCGATCGACTGCGGTCCATCACAACCGAGTGGGCGTCGGCTCCTCGGCGCCTTGTCTACGCGATTTAGCCGCAATCCGCGCCGGTTTCAGCCGTCCCTTCGACGCCATCAAGAAGCGCACGCTGGCGCGCCGCCCGCGCTTCGAACACGGCCGTCACGGCGCGCAGACGCACCAGCGCCGTGGAATCCACGGCGGCGACCCCGGCGCGATCGGCGGCGATGACCCGGATCGACTGGGCGTAGGCCGAGGCGAGGCGGGCCTTTTCCTCCTGGAGGGGGGCCGCATCTTCAGCGCGATCTTCCTCTATCGCTTCATTTTCCTCCTCGAAAATGAGGTTGAGGGATTCCGTGATGTCGATCAGCGCAGCAATCCGGTCTGCGGCTTCCGGCGTTGGGATCGTTTCGAGGGTGGTCATGCCGGC
>JAUIEG010000414.1 GCA_030428745.1 Alphaproteobacteria bacterium | reverse complement strand
TGCGGATAATACCGGGGCCAACACAGGCGATGTGAATGCGCCCCAGGGGCTTCGGCTCTTCGGTTTTGATCCGGCCCTGTCAGGCACTGGCGGTTACCGGCCGAATGAGGCGGGCGGCGTCGATCCGGAAAATCAGCCGGGCCGCGGCGCCCTCACCATCGAGGATATGGGCCTCGCCGATCTTGCGCCCGGCGAAAAGGCGCGGATGAATTATCTTAAGTTCAATGTCTGCATGACGTGGCCGAAGACCGACAAGGAAAAGCAAAAAGAAGCGGCTGAAGTCGCGGCCATGACAGAGCTGCGCAAAGTGACGCCGGAACTGATCGAGATGATGGGCGATTGCGGGCTCGATTATCAGACCTATCAGATCACGCCTTATCTGACCCCGGTGGAACTCGGCGGCGACTTCGACGCTGACGACGCTCACGATCAGGCGGTTCCAATTATTCGCAAGGCCGACGACAAGCGCGGGCTTTTTCTGTGTCGCGCGGGAACATGGGGAGAGGTTGTCGGCATGACGGGCCGTATGGGCGCGCATCTGACGCCGGCTTATTTCGACTCGATCGACTGGTGGTCTTTGCATACTGGCCCCGCCGGTCAGGGCGCGGGCGGCACGCCGCCGCCGGCCTTGAAGGGCGACGCTATTCTCATCGGCAAGGAAGGCGCGTCATCAGTGCTGATCTATTGGACCGGCGACGCCTATTCCGCCTATTGGCAGGGAGACTAGCCGATGCGTTCTGTTGTGACATTTGTGGTCTGGACCTGCGCGATCATCTGGGTCGCGCTCGCGGTGCAGGGCGTCTTCGCCTATCTGACGCTGGAGCCGACGGGCAGCGGCTTTACACGCGGGTCAAACCGGATTTCGGCGTTTTTCCAATGGGAGGCGCTGGCGCTTGGCGCCGCGCTGATCGGTTTTCTGGTGGGCGGCGGTGCGCCGAAGGGCAACCTCACTCGCTTCGCCGCGCGCTGGCCGCTCTATCTGTCGGGCGGGTTCTTCGCGCTGCTGATTGTTTTGTTCGTTGGCGCGATCATTATCGCTCGGGTCGCCTAAGCTACCCCTTCTTCCAGACGCTTCCCTTGCGCAGGGCGTCGGCGACTTTGCCGGTGCGTTTGCCTTGGGTCGGGTGATGTCGCCAGAAGGCGTCGTCAAAGCTTTGCGCCGGATTGCGATAGATCACGCCGAGGGGCATGGGGAACTCGCCCATGGGCAGGTGCACCAGAAGATTGGCGAGCGCGAGATTGGTCTCGTCATGGACAAGCACGTCTTCCACGGGCGTTGCGTTTTCGCCCACATCGACGATTTCGAGCGCCAGCGTCTTGGTGTTGAGCTTCAGGCCCTTGGCGCCTTTCGCAAAGAGCAGCGGCTTGCCGTGTTCAACATGAAGCTGCGTTTCGGCGGCGGTTTTCTTGGCGACGAAATCCTCAAACCTGTCCTTGTTATAGACGATGCAGTTCTGGAAGATTTCAACGAAGGCCGCGCCTTTGAACTCGCGCGCGGCTTTCAGCACCGGCGAAAGGTTCTTTGCATCGGTGTCGATGCCGCGGGCGATGAAGCGCGCATTGGCGCCGAGCGCAAAGGCGCACGGATTGACCGGCGCATCGATGGAGCCGGCGGGCGTCGAGGGTGAGCGCGTGCCGGGGCGCGAGGTCGGGGAGTACTGCCCCTTGGTGAGCCCGTAAATTTCATTGTTGAACAGCATGATCTGCATGTCGACATTGCGGCGAAGCACATGCAGCAAATGATTGCCGCCGATAGAAAGCCCGTCGCCGTCACCGGTCACGAGCCAGACATCGAGTTTCGGGTTCGTGATTTTCAGACCCGTGGCGAATGCTGGCGCGCGCCCATGGATCGTGTGAAAGCCATAGGCGTTCATGTAATACGGAAAGCGCGAGGAGCAGCCGATGCCGGAAACGAACACCGTCTTGTCCGGGTTCGCCTCAACATCGGCGAGCGTCTTCTGCACGCATTTCAGGATGGCGTAATCGCCGCAGCCGGGGCACCAGCGCACTTCCTGATCGGTGGCGAAATCTTTGGCGGTAAGGGGAGCGTTCATGTTTCGCCTCGTGTCATTGAAGAATTGGAGGGATTCATTCCTACGAATCCTCCGGTTCCGGCGGCGGGAATATAACCTCCGGACGAGATGGCACTACAAGGTCATATATGACCGTGGGCACTCTTTGGTCCAAAGCATCGTGCTCGGCGTCTGAAAGTTTGCGGTGCAGGAAACCTGTATTATTTGCGAGGGCAACATATAGATTATTCTTGTCATAAATAACCTGACACACCGTCTTGCCATGGTTACTGACCTCGATCATCGTTGCAACTTTCGACCATACTTCCTCCGGCGTCTCCCAGTAACCCTTAAGGTCACGGATATAGCCGTAGAGATCGTCAAGACTTTGCGAATTAAGGCGATCAACTTTCTGATGAATAGCTGAAGGGCGCAGATCGACTACCGGCGCCGTGACCTCTGCTAACAGGCTCGAATCAACTTCTCCATAAACGCACAGACTTTGCGGTGCGCTAGCGAATGCAGGCGCGGCAAAAACGGCAATTGCGGAAATGATGAGTGAATGCGCGTGCATCACTCCGCCGCCTGTTTTGCGCCGGGAACATTTTCGCGGATGGCGTCGAGCACTTCGGCGATTTTGAAAGGCTGGCCGGAGACCTTGTTCAGTTGCACGACGTCGAGGCCGAGCTTGTCGCGCAGCAAGGTTGCGCACTGGCCGAAATTCATTTCCGGCAGGAGAATGCGGTCATAGCAGCCGAGCAGGCGGCCGAGATTTTTCGGCAGCGGGTTAAGCCAGCGCAGATGAATCTGCGCCACGTCGAGGCCTTCCTCGCGCGCCTGCTGCACCGCGCGCCAGATCGCGCCATGGGTCGAGCCCCAGCCGACGACCACAAGCGGGCCCTTGGTCTCACCTTGTTCAACGGCCTGATCGGGAATGAAGTCCGCCACGGAGGCGACTTTCTTTGCGCGCAACTCGCCCATGGCCTGATGGTTTTTCGCGTCATAGGAAATATCGCCGGTTTCAATGTCCTTTTCGAGACCGCCAATGCGATGGGCGAGGCCTTCCATGCCCGGCGCAACCCATGGACGGCCAAGGCTTGAGGCGTCGCGGTCCCAGATCGCCTTTTTGAGATCGACGGGATCATCCGCCGCCTTTGGCGGCGCGTTGGACAGGATCGGCTCGTAATCGGCCATGTCCGGCAGCTCCCACGGGCCTGCGGCGTTGGCGATATAGCCGTCAGTCAAAAGGAAGACCGGGGTCATGTGGCGGATGGCAACCCGCGTCGCCTCGATCGCGGCGTCAAAGCAATCGCCGGGACCGGCGGTTGCTATCACGGGCAGGGGCGCGTCGGCGTTTCGTCCGTAGACGGCCTGATAGAGGTCGGATTGTTCCGTCTTGGTCGGCAGGCCCGTCGACGGGCCGCCGCGCTGAGAGTTTACAATCACGAGCGGCAAC
>JAUIEG010000413.1 GCA_030428745.1 Alphaproteobacteria bacterium | reverse complement strand
AGAAAGGCGAAAATCGCGCCGAGCCCCAGGGAGGTTCCGGCGCCGAGCCAAAAATATTTCCGGATCAGCGCCATGCGCCCCCTGACGACCCCCTGCAATTCGCGCATCGCGAAAGGGTTTTACAGCAATTGACGAAGGATTCCAGTCGCTTCGCGCATCAGCCGTTGCGGACGGCGCTGGCGGCGTGCGCATAAAGCCTCGCGAGCTGCGTATCGAGGCGCGGCGCCCTTCGCCAAGCTTGATGAGGACGACTTCGCATGACTTTCAACATCGAAACGCTGTTTGGACTGAGCAGCAATGCGGCCATGGTCGGCTGGCTGTTGCTCCTGTTTTCCCCAAAGCGCTGGGAGTGGGTGCTGTTTATCGCCGGGATCCTGATCCCCGCGCTTTTGAGCACGCTTTATGGCGGGTTGATGCTGACCCATTTCGCCAGCGTGGAAGGGGGCGGTTACTCCTCGCTGAAGGAGGTTCGGGCGCTCTTTTCCAATGACGCCGTCCTTCTCGCCGGATGGGTTCATTATCTCGCCTTCGATCTCGCCATCGGCGCGATGATCGCCCGGCGCGCCGACGCCGCGGGCCTCACCCGGCTCGTCCAGATTCCGATCCTCTTTTTCACCTTCATGTTCGGCCCGCTCGGCTTTCTCCTCTTCGTGCTGACCGAGGCGGGCTGGCGCGCCATTAGCGGCGGCTGGGGCGCCGCCAAGCTTCAGGGAACAGCATCATGACCCGGTATTCTTTTGCTGAGCGCGTATGGTTTCAGTCGGCGTTTCTCCTGCTCGCCGCTATTCCGGCGACGCTCGTCGCCCGGGAGCTCGATGCGCGCACGGTCAACGACATCAATATCTGGATTAAACCGCTGAAATTTCATCTGTCGACGGGCGTACATCTCGCAACGCTCGCGGTGCTGGCGACGTTCCTGTCTGACAGGGCGAGGGCCGGTAAAGGGCTGGCCGCCGTCGCCGCTGTTTCCGCCTTCGCGGCCATTGTGGAAATCGCCATCATTGCCGCGCAGTCGGCGCGCGGCGTCGCCTCGCATTTCAATTATTCGACGCAATTCGATGCGCTCATTTATATGTTTATGGGGCTCGGCGCCTTGTTGATCGTCATGCCGGCGATTGTGCTCGGTGTCTGGTTTCTGTGCGCGCCCGTGACGGAAAAACTGACGCCGGGATTGAAGCTCGGCGCCGGGCTCGGCCTGACGCTGGGGTTTATCCTGACCTTGGGCATCGCCGGCTACATGTCGCAGCAGCCAAGCGGTCACTGGGTCGGCGGGCCGCCAACGGATGCGGGCGGGCTGCCGCTTGTCGGCTGGTCGCGTGACGGCGGAGATCTCCGTGTGCCGCATTTTTTTGCAACGCATTTGATGCAGGCGCTGCCGCTGGTCGGGTATGCGGCGGACAGAATGCTCGGCGCCGCCGCGGCGATACGCATTGTCTGGATTGCGGCGGGGGTTGGCCTGGCCGTGGCGGTCGGCACGTTCGTTCAGGCGCTAAGCGGGCATCCGTTTATTGGATAGTCTACTCTAATCGCCCTTTACCAATCCAATTTAATTGAGTCGATGATTTTTGAAGTGGCGTCTTTAAATTCGTCTGCGCCATAAATATCGATGATTGCAATCATGAAGTCGTCGTGTCGTGCGGCGTAGTAAGTTTCTTTGATCGTCACACCGTTCATGGTCATCGTAAGGTCCATTGAGTCGAATGTAACTCCGCCAATGTCGCGTTGCTTATATCCGTCGGCGAATTCGATATTCAGCCCGGTTTGGCCCATCATTTTCTTTACATGAAAGAAGTAATCTTCGCCCGTTTTGACGCCCGGCAAAATGCTCACATTTTCAGCAATACCAATGATGTTAGGATTGAGAGGAACCGGCGAGCCAAGTTCGTATTTCGAAAACATGAAAATCGAATGATTTCTTTTTAACGAAGCGTCCAAGACCTTTTTTAGATCGTCATTGCCTGAAGAGGCGATTTCACTGCCTAGGCCCATGACTTGATCGATTACTTCCGACGACGCAGCGAACCAGTCGCCCGGTTTTGTGACTGTCAGTCCAAAGTAATCGTTCCTAAAAGTGTTGGCGCCGACCTCTGTGGTGACAGTCGATTTTGAGGATGGGGATTTTTCATTGTCGCCTGCGCTACAGCCGACAGCAAGAAGGGCCAGCACTATAAGAGTCGCTTTGCGCGGCGTTGAAAAACTTAACACGATTGCCCCTCCTGCCCAAATATATGGTCAGGTTAAAGTAAAATCCCGAAGGCAAAAAGGGCTAATGTAGAAACCGAGTTTTTCGGCTCAATAAACCCGCTTTTTCGGCTCGATATAGCTAATCTCGTCCGTCAGGGTGAAATCATGCACCGGGCGATAGTCGAGGGTCGCCTTGCCGTTGGAGAACCAGGCGGCGGTGTGTTTCATCCAGTTGGCGTCGTCGCGGTCGGGGAAGTCTTCGCGCGCATGGGCGCCGCGGCTTTCCTTGCGGTTCGCCGCGCCTTCCATGGTGACGACGGCCTGGCCGATCATGTTGTCGAACTCCAGCGTTTCGACGAGATCGGTGTTCCAGACGAGGGTGCGGTCGGTGACGCCGATATTCGGCATGGCGTCGTGGACCTCTTTGATCTTTTCACGGCCTTCCTCGAGCACCTCGCCGGTGCGGAAGACCGCGCAGTTGTTCTGCATCACCGATTGCATTTGTGCGCGTAACGCGGCTGTCGGCGTATCGCCCTTGGCGTGACGGAACTTGTCGAGACGCGCGAGCGCATCGTCGGTGGCGCGCTTCGGCAGCTCCGCATTGGCGCCGCCCGCTTTCACAACCTCGCCGCAGCGAAGGCCCGCGGCGCGCCCAAACACCACAAGGTCGATCAGTGAGTTGGAGCCGAGGCGGTTGGCGCCGTGCACGGAAACGCAGGCCGCTTCGCCGATCGCCATCAGGCCGGGAACGATCGCGTCGGCGTCGTCGCCGCGCTTGGTGATGACTTCGCCGTGATAATTGGTCGGAATGCCGCCCATATTATAGTGCACGGTCGGAAGCACCGGGATCGGCTCCTTGGTGACGTCGACGCCGGCGAAAATCTTGGCGCTTTCCGAAATGCCCGGCAGGCGTTCATGCAGAACTTTCGGGTCGAGATGGTTGAGGTTCAGATGGATGTGATCCTTGTTCGGACCGACGCCGCGCCCTTCGCGAATTTCAATTGTCATCGACCGCGAAACGACATCGCGCGAGGCGAGGTCTTTGGCCGATGGCGCATAGCGCTCCATGAAGCGCTCGCCTTCGGAGTTCGTCAGATAGCCGCCTTCGCCGCGCGAGCCTTCGGTGATGAGCACACCGGCGCCGTAAATCCCGGTCGGGTGGAACTGCACGAACTCCATATCCTGAAGAGGGAGCCCCGCACGCAGGACCATGGCGTTGCCGTCGCCGGTGCAGGTATGGGCCGAGGTGCAGGAGAAATAGACGCGGCCATATCCGCCGGTGGCGAGGATCACCATC
>JAUIEG010000412.1 GCA_030428745.1 Alphaproteobacteria bacterium | reverse complement strand
CTGCCTATTTAAAAGCGCTGCTCGCCAATATTCACCCCGATGTGCGGGCGAAATATTATGGCTGCGGCCTGATCGCGCCGCTCGCGCTTGAAGGCGCGCGCATTCTCGATCTTGGCTCCGGCTCGGGTCAGGACGCATACGCCCTCGCCCAGCTCGCCGGCGCTGAAGGCGACGTTATCGGCGTCGACATGACGCCCGAACAGCTTGCCGTGGCGCGCGAGCATCAGGCCTGGCATGCGGATAAATTCGGCTACGCCAATGTCCGCTTTCTCGAAGGCGATATTGAACGCCTTCGCGATCTCGACCTCGAACCCGCATCATTTGATGTGATCGTCTCCAATTGCGTGATCAACCTTGTTGAAGACAAGGAAGCCGTTTTCCGCGCCGCTTATGAACTGTTGAAGCCCGGCGGCGAATTTTATTTCTCCGATGTTTATGCCGACCGGCGGCTAACCGATGATCTTCGTCAAGATCCCGCGGCGCAGGGCGAATGCCTTGGCGGCGCCCTTTACTGGAATGATTTCCTGAATATGGCGAAGCGCGCCGGTTTCGCCGACCCGCGCCTTGTCGCGGATCGCCCGCTCGCCATCAACAATGCCGATCTGCGCGAAAAACTGGAGCCCGCGAAATTTCATTCAGCGACCTATCGCCTGTTCCGGATCGACGGGTTGGAGCCGGCTTGTGAGGATTATGGGCAGGCGGTCATCTACAAAGGCGGCGTCCCCGAAAGTGAGAAAGCCTTCACGCTCGACAATCACCACGTCATTGAAAAAGGGCGGGTCTTCGCCGTCTGCGGCAACACCTTCCGCATGCTGAAAGAATCACGCTTTGCGCCCTGGTTCGACTTTATCGGCGACGGGTCGACCCATTACGGTATCTTCCCGGGATGCGGGACAAGCTCACCCTTCGGAGAGGATGCCGAGGAAGTCGCGTCAAGCGGCGGATGCTGTTAGGCCCCGCCGTCCGAGCTAAAAGTGAGCCGAAAGACTATTCGGCGCGCTCGGCATAGACGGCGCGGTTCATCACCAATCCGCCGCACTGAGGCGCATCCGTCAGCTCCGCCCAGATCGTCGCGTCCTTGCCCAGCATTTCAACTGGCGCCAGCGGCACGCCCAGACGCCAGACCATGTTATCGTCTGTGCGCAAGGTGATGCACTCCGCGTCAGCGCTAACCACATAGCCTTTCAGCACCGTGAAGACGGCGTCCGGCGACATCGCTTCAAATTCCGAATGAAGGAAATCACTCGTCGTGACGCGCTGCTCGGTTTTCAGCGGCGCCGCCATGGAAATTTCTGTAATTTCCGTACAATGCGCCGGTGTCTCGCGGCCTTCCGGCGCCGGCTTGAATTCACGCACCTGTTCGATCTTGCCGCTCGGCTGACGGCGCAGGACAGCGCATTCCATCAGCGGCGACACAGGCTCACCCGTCACAAGATCCGTATTCGACGAAATCGTCACGGCTTTCGGCGCGTATGACCGCATGGGGGAGATATTCACCGGGCTTGTGCGAAGGACGCCGGCGTTACGAATGCGCGCCGCGGATTTTTGCTGATAGCTCAGCCGTTCATCTTCAGCGATGTAAGGCGCCGTATAGCTTGCCTGAACAAAATAGGGATCGTTGGAAGTGGCGACGTAAACAGGTTCAGCCGGTTTCGCAGGTTTCGGCGCAGGCTCTGTATATTCTGCATACCGATAAACCGGGGCGGAATAACCGCCATTGTCGACGCCGAGGTCAGCGCCGCCCGAAGGAATGTCCGTCGCGCTTGCGATTTCGTCAGGCACGGCGAGATGTTCGCCCGGGCGCACATAGGCTGGATCGACGCCTGTATTGGCTTCTTTGAGCGCGGAAAGCGACACATTGCAGGCGCGCGCGACCTTGGCGAGGGTTGTCGGCGCGTCAACGGCGTAAGAATGCCCGCAGCGTCCGGCCATGGCTGGCGTCGCCATCACAAGTGCGGCTGCGCTCGCGGCGCCCGCCGCGATCATTGTCCTGCTGAATTTCATCGTCATATCCCCCTCCGTGCCGGTCACTCCAATATGGTTAATAACACGGATTCAGGCCTGTTGTTCAATCAATTCGGCTCCCTTAGCGGGCTTTCGGCAATACCGTCGCCAGCTCCATCATTTCAGAAACTACACACGATTATCCATATATCTATTTGATTTTCATGGATTTAATGTGGTTTTCTAGTCGTTTTTATAGACGACGCCCTCTTTCATGACAAAATCGACGGTTTCGAGCGCCGAGATATCGGCCAGAGGATCCCCGGAAATCGCGATGATGTCCGCAGCGCAGCCGGCCGAAACGCAGCCAAGCTCGCCGGCTTTCCCGAGGGCCTCAGCCGCGACGCCGGTCGCCGCCTGAATCGCCTGGAGGGGCGTCATGCCGAACCGGACCATGCGCGAGAACTGCTTTGCATTGTCGCCATGGGGGTAGATCGCCGCGTCAGTGCCGAACACCATTTTCGCGCCGGCTTTGACCGCCTTGGAAAAGCTCTCGCGCTGAACGCCGCCCACTTGTCGCTCCTTGTCGAGCGACTCCTGCATCACGCCGTTCTTTTCACCTTCTGACAGCGTGTATTCGGTGTTGTAGATGTCCATGGACAAATAAACGCCATTGCGCTTGGCGAGGTTGATCGCCTCATTGTCGAGATAACTTGCATGTTCGATGGTGTCCGCGCCGGCGCGGATCGCGTTCTTGATGCCGACATTGCCATGCGCGTGGACGGCGACTTTAAGCCCGCGCATATGGGCTTCTTCGACAATCGCCGCGAGTTCTTCCGGTGTGCCCTGCGGCGCCCCGAGCAGCGTTCCCTTCGAGAAAACCCCACCGGTAGAACAGGTTTTGATGAGGTCGACGCCGTATTTGATATTCTGGCGCACCTTGGCGCGCATTTCCCAGGGGCCCGTCGCGACGCCAAGGCCCGTCGCCTCTTGCTCCGGAGGCAGATAATTATTGTCGGAGCAGTGTCCGCCCACAATACCGACCGGCGGCCCGGCGGCGAAAATGCGTGGGCCCGGGATTTCCCCTTCATTGACCGCATCGCGCACAGCGAGGGTTTCGTAACCGTCGGACCCGGTATTGCGCACCGTCGTGAAGCCCGCCATCAGCGTCTTTTTGGCGTTGTTCACGGCCCAGATGACAAAGCGCTCGCTCTGATAGCCCAGAATCGAATACCCGCCCCCCTTCGTGGGATCGCCGGTCAGATGCACATGCATGTCGATGAGACCTGGCAGCAGGGTCTTACCCGCCAGCGTGATCTCAGTGGCGCCCTCAGGCGCAGCAAGGGACGACGCCGTTCCGGTCTCAAGGATCTTGCCGTCTTCAATGACAAGCGCCGGGGCCTCGATGAACCGGCCTGTTTGCGGATCGAGCATACGGCCTGCGGTCAGATAAACGGTCTCCGCCGCCGCCGGCGCCGCCGCCAGCGAAACGGCGATCGCCGCTGCAAAACCCTTTTTCATAAAGCCCCCGTCTTTCATATTT
>JAUIEG010000411.1 GCA_030428745.1 Alphaproteobacteria bacterium | reverse complement strand
TCGCCATCACCCGGCCAGTAAGAAACAGTGCGCCGGGCGAGCCCATTCGTCACTTTATGGCGCCAGATCTCGGCGCCTGTATGCGCTTCCAGCGCAACAACCGCATTGCCAATCGGAAGGAAGAGAACGCCCTCAATGACAATAGGCGTTGCAGAGCTGACAAGAGCGCCGCCGCCTTTTGGTCGTACACGGAAGGACCATGCCGGCGCTAACGACGAGACATTATTCCGGTTTATTTCTTTCAACGGCGAATAACGTGTTCCGGCAAGGTCACGCGCATAGCGCGGCCAGTCTCCCGCACCGGGATCTGTTTTGTGAAAATGCCCACACCCAGCTATCAGGAGCACGGCTGCGACAAAACCCAGCGCCTTCTGAATTTTCACCGAAAGCCTCCCCTGACCGGACATTTGTGTATGATTACTATAAGCGAGCGTCGTTGCGCTCTAAAGAATATCGGCGATCTCGCGCCATAGCAAATCATCCAAAACCCAATGACGGATCGGCCAGCGTACGTCACGCATGGAAGTGCTAATGACATTGGCGCAGCGAATACGCTGCTGGAACACATTCAGGGCCGCCTGGAAACGAGGCAGTCGCCTGACACCGCCAGCCTGGCGTGAGCTAGAAGCGCGACGTCATTTCCAGCCGCAATGCGCCCTCCGGGCCGGTTTCGCGATATTGTCCCTTACCAACGAAGGATAGATCAACGCGATCCGACAACATCCACTTCGCACCCCATCGCGCCTGCAGCGCATTCGAAGAACGAAGATTGCGGCCGATCACAAAGCTCTGCTCTGGAGCATCATCAAAGACAATCCGGCTGCCGCCGGCGTTGTAATCGACGTCACGAGTATATTCGATATTCAGCGACGCTGTCATCGCGCCGAAACGATCACTTTTAAAGGCGCCGTCGAAGCGTAGACCCAACCCGGCCTCAACCGCTGACTGATCAACGGTGCTGACCGCCTGCCCCAGCCCGAGGGTGTGGGTGCGGTCCGCGTGATCAAAATCGAACGCGCTATATCCGGCTCGCGCGTAGAGCTCAACAAACCTGTCGCCCTCGGCAGCGAGCACTTTGCCGAGCCGCACATCCCCGGTCAGGTTTCGCGCCCTGCCTTCGGCAAGATCCACCTGCGCCGAAGAGACGCCCTGATCATGGCGCCGGGCGTCGACGATGGCATAACCGCCGACAGCTTCCACGAACACGCCATCGCCAAACATATGCATTCCGTAGAGGGAAGCGAACTTATCTTCGTCAGCCTCTTGATACCCATTGCGGCGTTCCGTTGAAACGCTGTTGACGCCATAGCTGAAGCCAAAAAGGCTCTTGTCGCTGACAGCGATATTCACACCATTGATGAAAGACGTATATTCCGTTTCCTGGAAGCTCTCAGCATTGGTCGGGTTGACGCCAAGGTCGCCGCTCAAATTGGCGCTCCAGGCTTTGCCGCCGGCATAGTCCGCGAAATCAACACCGGTGAACCCAAGGCGTGATGTTTCGGCGTCGCTGCTCATCAAGCTCATGCGTGCAAAACCCAGCGTATCCTCAACGGCGTCGGCTGCGCCGGCGGTGACAGCTGCAGCGGCCGGCGTGTCGGGCGCAGCAATCGTTGGTATGAGCGCATCATAGGCCGCCTGTATTTCGGCAGCGCCGCCAAGCTTTTGGATCGAGCCCATCCTATAAGCGAGATAAGTGTCATAAAAATTCGCATCAGCTGCAGCGAGCGTGTCGTCAAAGGCTTGCGCCAGAGACAGTTGATCGGCTGTTGCAGCGACTGAGGAAAACGCCTGAACGCTTGCAACGGCGTCAGCGGTGTTCAAGGCGATATCCATGCTGAAACTTAACAGCGGCGTTGAAAGCAGGTTTTCCGTGGATGGCTGATAGTTCAGACCGTTGGCGTTGATGATACGGGCTCTTTGACCATCCGTGAAAGGATTTGGCCCAGCATTCAGCGTGAAAGCGCCGCCAAGCGTATAGCCCGCCGCCGTTTCGAATGTGCCAACACGCCCACCTCCATCGAAGAATGTCATTAGCCCCGCAGAAGAGGTCGGTCGCGTCGTCGCCGTCAACGTCCCTTCATTTATGACGACATCCTGCCAGAAAACCGGGCTCGTGACTCGGAAATGACCTGTGCCGCTTTTCTCGAGATTCTCCACGTCACGTATAGTTCCGACAGTAAATGTTCCGTCGCCAACGACTTCGATCGTATCAAGGCCAGATCCCGCCAGGAGCGCGCCGGTGAAAACAGCGCCGCCATGGTAAGTCAGACGATCATTGCCGCTCCCGAGACCAATAGACTGCAAAGTTTGCGAAGTTGCGCTCAATTCAACGACATCGTTTCCATTGGATGCGTGTATTGCGAATATGCCGCCGCTTCCCCGTGTGCGTGTTGAGGTAATCACACCATTGTTCAGAATGTAATCGTCACCAGCGCCGGAAGTGATGCCATTAGAATGAATATTTGTTGCAGATGTTGTCGCGGATTTAACGACCTCGCCACTAACGATGCCAAGATATCTCCCTGCTGTCACAGCGGCGCCTGATCTCATGACGGGCGTGACTTCAACATTTATCACGCCATTATTGACGATGACATCATCGCCAGCGCCAGTCAGAACACCATACGCATAAGCATTCTTGATGTTGGCGCGCGATCGTGATTCAGCATCGCCGTCGAAACCTCTGCCTGTGCTGTCTGTACTGGCTTCAACCAAGGGCGACGTCAGGACGTCAATCTGACCTTCATTGACAATAAAGTTGTTTCCGCCATCCGCGCGAATCCCATACCCATAGGCGCCATCTACGGTAGCAAAAGCCGTCGCAAATGCGTCCACCGCCTCAATGCCCTGACCGGGACCTGCGACAGCGCGCGCCCGATCAGCGTAAACAACGTTTTGGACAGTAATGGAACCAGTGTTCGTAATCTGGTCGTTGCCACTACCCACATGAATGCCGTGGGCTCTATTATTGTTCATGGCGATCGAAACATACGCCTTTGCATCCGGTTCTGAACCGAAATTAACGCCATCAGCGTCTGCGGAAGCACTTGAAGCTGAACCTGAGTGCAAGCGGGCGAAAATCGTTCCGTCATTTGTAACGGTCTTATCGCCAGTCCCTGTTGCCTCAATCCCTGAGATAATACCGCCAGACACGCCAACCACTGAGGTCGCCGAGCCATCTGCTCCTGACAATCCATTTGGATTGGTGTCTGATGTCGATGACGCCCTTGTTTCAACAACTACATTGATGTCGCCACTGTTGCGAATTTCGCCATTCCCTGAGCCCATTTCGATCCCGAAGGCGCGCAAATTATTCATGGATGCAACAGCATAAGCGCCAGCGTCAGAATTGATGCTGATGACTGAGCCATATCCGGAATAGCTTTCCGCGCGGGTGCGTTCGTTCGCACTGCCAGAGGTGAGATCAACCTGGATCGTTCCTTCATTGACGACCAGATCGTCATCAGCAGCGCCTGTATCGATGCCTATCGCCGTCATG
>JAUIEG010000410.1 GCA_030428745.1 Alphaproteobacteria bacterium | reverse complement strand
ATTGTTGACGAAACTCATTCCGCCCTTGCTGGAGGCGTTGGCGAAAGCAAGCGACGCCGATGACGCCTTTTTCGCGTTTGAGGACTTTCTGACGCGGCTTCCCGCCGGCGTTCAGGTCTTTTCGCTGCTGCTCAATAATCTTGAGATTTTCGATGTGCTGATCCGCATCATGACGATCTCGCCTTATCTCGGCAGGGAGTTTTCAAAACACCTTAATCTGGTGGAGCGGCTGCTCGACAATCGCTGGTCCGAACCGCCGCCGGAGATGGAAAGTTATGAGCCTTCCTGCCGCGCGGTTGTTGCGGCTGCGCTTGATTATGAAGGCGCCTTGAACGCTGTGAGACGCTGGGCTGGCGAGCAGCAATTCCAGATCACGGCGCAGCTTGGGGTCGGAATGCTGGCGGCGGATGTGGCGTCTCGACACTTCACGGCGATTGCTGACGCTTCTATCCGTGCGCTCACCGATGCGGCGATTGCGGAGATGCAGTCGCAGCATGGCGCAATTGAAGGCGAGTTTGTTGTCGTTGGTCTTGGCCGTCTGGGTGCGGCGGAAATGACCGCAACGTCCGACATCGATCTCATGTTCGTTTACGATGCGCCTGTGGACGCCCATTCCGATGGCGCCCGCTCGCTTGGCGCTGTCGACTATTTCACGCGTCTGGTGCGTCGTGCGGTGACGGCGCTTTCCGCTGCGACGGAGGAGGGCGCACTTTATGAAGTCGATATGCAGCTGCGTCCTTCAGGCAAAGCCGGACCGGCGGCGGTCAGCTTCGCTGCTTTTCGTCGGTATTACGCCGAAGAAGCCTGGACATGGGAGGCGATGGCGCTCGTCAAGGCGCGGGTCATTGGCCCCGATGGCCCGCTTGCGAAAACCGTCGAAGATGAGATCGCCGCTATTCTCGCCCAGCCGCGCGACCGCAACGAGGTTGGCGCCGACGCCGCCGATATGCGCGTGCGCCTCGATAAGGCGAAGCGGCCAGCCGGCGTCTGGGACGTTAAGCATATCGTCGGCGGGCTCACCGATATTGCGTTCATCTGTCAGGTGGTGGCCCTTAGCCGTTCAGGTGAGGAACGGCCCCCACGGGGCGTTGCGGACGCCCTTCGGTGGTTTGCGAAGGTGGGCGAATTGGCGCAGGAAGACGCAGAAACGTTAATGGCGGCGCATAAGGTGTTTGAGGCGGTTTTGCAGGCGAGCCGGGCCGCTGTGGGCGGTGTCTTTACGCCCGAAAAGGCGGGAGAGGCCCTCTGTACGCGTATGGCGTCAGTGTGCGGAGAAGAATCGATTGTAAACGCGGAACGAAAATTGCTGGATTTGGCTGCGCAGTCGTCCGGCCTGTTTACTATGATTGTCGGCGAACGGCGCGCCCGCCAAACGTAAACGGGCGGGAAGCAACGGGAAGGTCTGCGCGGGAGCATGAACGGGCAGTTTGATTTTCTGGTGGTCGGCGATGATGAGCCGAGCCTCGCCGCCGCTGCTGCGGCGGCGAAGGCGCATGCCCGCGTCGCGCTGCTGACATCTGCGGACAGAAAAAAGCGCGCCGCCGCCGCGTCGCCTGCGATCGCCAATTTCGTCTGGCGCCGTCTCGATCTTCAGGACTACGATCTGACCCTTGAACCGGTGAGCGCGCGCGTGACCCTGCTAAAAGAAGGCGCGCCTGTGGCCACCTATGCGAGCGCGCGGGAAACCGCCGAGGGCCTGGCGGAAAAGGGCTCGCCCGATCATCTCCTGTGGCGCGACTTTGTTGAGGATATGGCTGTGCTCGCCGGCGCGCCGCCTTATGCGCCCGCAGGATATGAAAAGCCCGGAGCGCCGGACATAAAAAAGTTTGCAGCTTTACTGGCGGACCCGGCGCGTCTTGAACAGGCGGCGCGGTTGTTTGGATCGTGCGGGGATATTCTCGACGATTATTTTTCCGACGCGCGCTTGCGCAGCCACCTCGCCGCCCATGCGCTTGGGGCTGGCGGGCGCGGCGACAGGGAAGCGGGGTCGGCGCAGGCCCTTGCAGAGTTTCTTGACGCCGACGCCTGGCGCGTGCGCGCGCCCAAGGGGGGCGTCGCATTGCGCGCCGTCCTTGAACAGGTGTGTCAGGATACCGGTGTTGAAACGACCCACAAGAAACCCGTGGAAGTCGTCGCCAATGGCAAATTTTCGCAAATTTCTTTCGACGGCGAAGACAAGATCAAAGTGAAGCATCTTTTTTTCGCGACGCCAGCCGCGGCGCGTCAATGGGGCGTCGGCGATGGGCGCGGCGCTCAAGGTTCAGGCATGTTGGGTGAGGGCGCCCATGCGGATTTCACCGTGCGGTTCAAACTCAATGACTCTATCGAGGCGCCCTTGAACGATCCGGGCGCCATCTTTCAGGTGATCGACGATGGCGGCGACATTCAGGCCGCGCGCAATGCTGCGCTTCAGGGACGGCTTTGCGACGAGATGCCTGTGGAATTCGAATTCACCAGCAATGGCGAGGTGATCGCGCGTTCGGCTTATCTTCCCGCGGCTTTTTACGAGGACGGCGAATGGCGCGCCTGGACCGGGCAGGACCGACAGGCGGCGGCGTCCATTATCAAGGACCGGTTGTCGAGCCGCATGCCGGGCTTCGCCTCGCTCATCCGGCGCACTGAAACTGAATTGTCGGCGCCGCCATCGGGCGCTTCGCCTTTCGCCAATTGCGCGCGGCTCATCATTCAGCCCCATCGTCACAACGCCATCAGCGCGGCGGTGAAGCTCATTGATCAGGTTATGGCCGGCGATGACTAATCCTCTTGACCAGAACAGTGAGAACAAAGGCGGCAACCGCATTGAAGGCGGCATCGACGCCGTTGTCATCGGCGCCGGCGCCGATGGCCTTGCGGCGAGCGCTTATCTCGGCAAGGCCGGGTTGCGCACGGTGCTGGTGGGGGCGGGCCCGGAGCTTGGCGGGCGCATCGCCGCGCGCGAGATCGCACCGGGCGTCACCGGTATTGACGGCGAACATCTGATTACGGTGCTCGACCCGGATGTTATTTCCGAGCTCGACCTTTATCGTTACGGCGTTGAATTCGCGGCCCGCCGTCTCGACACGACGTATTTTTTTGAAAATGGCGGCGTGTTGCGCTTTGACGGGGACCTGACGCAGGCGGCGCTTCTCAATCTCGACGATGACAGCGACCGCGAGGCGCTGGAAGCGTTCATGGGAGACGTTCTTGAAACCGCCGCATTCTTGCGTCCGGCGTTTCATGGCGGCGGTTATACGGGCCCCGGCGGCGATAAGCAGCGTGCGCTTGAAAAAGCAGTGGGTCAGGCGCCGCCTGAAATGGCGGCGCGCATTCAGCGTTATCTCTACGCAACGGCTGAAGACATTTTGCGCGCGCGTTTTGACGACAGTCAGCTAAGGACGCTGCTTCTCGCGGAAACCTCGTTCCGGTCCGCCGCCGCGCCGCATGAACCGTTCAGCTTCATGTCGCTTCTGCGCCGTTACGCCGGAGAGGCCGCGGGACTGCAAGGCGCGGCCGCCTACGCAAAGGGC
>JAUIEG010000409.1 GCA_030428745.1 Alphaproteobacteria bacterium | reverse complement strand
CGCCAAACGTGAACAGTTCAACGAGGCGCAAGCGCGCCAGGATGTGGCGCGTGAAGCCGCCATGGCTTATGAGCGCCTGCAAGGCGCGGATGAGCGTCTCGCTGCGCTTGGCGACGCTGTCATCGCCCATGACATAACGCGCGATCTCGTGCTTGAGCGCTACAAGCTATCGCGCGGCGACCTCATCGATGTGCTGCAAGCGGAAAACGATTATTTTGAAGCTGGCGTCGCTTATGTGATCGCGCTTTCCGGGCGCGATATGGCGAATTATGCATTGATGGAGCATACGGGGGATCTTCTCCGCCAGTTCTCGCCGCAAACTGACTATGAAGACGCGATCTTCGGGGCGGCGAAATGAACAAGCCGAGTTTCCTGAAAGACATTGTGCCGACGTCGCACTGGCTGTTCGGCCCGTTGCGCGACAACGCCAAGATTTACGGACAAACGGTCATGGCGGCGGCTGTCGTCAATCTTCTCGGCCTTGTCTCGTCTTTTTTCATCATGACGGTGTACGACCGGGTGCTGCCGAACCAGGCGATCGAGTCTCTGGTGGCGCTCACGATCGGCGTTATCCTCGCGCATATTTTCGATTTTCTTTTGAAGTCGCTGCGCGGCTATTTTATTGACATCGCAGGTCAGCGTCTTGATGCAACTGTCGGCGCCAGCGTTTTTGACAACCTCATGTCCATGCGTCTCGATGCACGCCGCGGCGCAACGGGCGCTATCGCCGGTCTGGTCAAAGAGTTCGAAAACCTTCGTGATTTTTTCTCGTCTGCAACGCTCGTCACGATTGTCGACTTGCCGTTTATCTTTCTTTTTATTGCGACGATTGCGCTTATCGGCGGGCCGATTGCGCTTATTCCGCTGATCGGGGTTCTGGTCGCGATTGCGTCCGGCATTATCATTCAGCCGCTCATCATGAAGCGCACCCAGCAGGCGATGGCCGAAGGGCACCATAAGAATGCGGTGCTTATTGAAACGCTGGGCGGGCTTGAAACGATCAAAAGCGTCAAGGCGGACGGGCTCATGCGCGCGCGCTGGCGCTCGGGCGTCGCGCGTCACGCCAAAATATCCGCTATTGGCCGCTTCCTCAATCAGTTCGCCGTCAACGCCTCCGGCTTTGCGCAACAGGCGAGCCAGGTGGGCGTGGTCGTGGTGGGTGTCTTCCTTGTGGGCGCGAATGAAATCACCACCGGCGCGCTCATCGCCAGCGTCATCCTCACCGGCCGCGCCATGGGCCCGCTGGGTCAGGTTGCGTCGCTCTTGAGCCGCGTCAACGGCGCGCTCGCCTCTTACAAGTCGCTCAACCAATTGATGACCGCGCAAAGCGAAACCGACGCCAGCCGTCAATATCTGTCGCGTCCTGAGCTGCAGGGAAAAATCGAGTTTCGCGATGTCAGTTTCGCCTATCCGGGCGTTACGACAAAGGCGCTCGACGATGTTTCTTTCGTTATTGAGCCGGGAGAGCGAGTGGCGATCCTCGGTAAAAACGGCTCGGGCAAGAGCACGATTGTGCGTCAGATCACCGGCGTCTATCAGCCGACGGAAGGGTCAGTGTTGGTTGACGACACCGATATTCGCCAGCTCCGTCCTGCGGATCTGCGCGCCAATATCGGCGCTGTCCTTCAGGATGTTTGTCTCTTCTCAGGCAGTATCCGTGAGAATATTGCGCTCGGTCTTGAAAGCGTTTCCGACGATGACATTTTGGCGGCGGCGAAAATCGCTGGCGTTCATGATTTTGTCGGCGCCACGGCCGGGGGCTATGATCAGCATCTTTCCGAACGCGGCGAAGGGCTTTCCGGCGGACAGCGTCAGGCGATTGCGCTTGCCCGCGCGTTGGCGCCAAAACCGTCGATCCTTCTTCTCGATGAACCGTCAAGCGCCCTCGATGCACAAGCCGAAGCGGCGCTCATCGCGCGTCTTGAGCATGCGACCCGCGGGCGAACCCTCCTGATCGTTACCCATCGTATGTCCATGGTGCGCCTTGTGGACCGCATCATCGTTCTAGACCGGGGCCGCGTTCTGGTGGACGGTCCGCGCGACACGGTGATGCGCGCCATGGCGTCTGCACGTCAATTGAAGACCAAACGCATCACGGCCGCGAAGCCGAAACTCGTTTCATCGACAAGGGCGGCGTAAGATGACCGGTCGTGATCTTGCCGCATCCGCGCGCCCCGCAGCGCCTTCTGCAGCGCGCGCTGACGTCGATGAGGCGATGCCGATTGAGCCGGCGAAAGCTGCGCAATATCTGCTCTATCTTATTTGCGGTCTCGTCGTGATGACGCTGGTCTGGGCGTCGCTTGCAAAGCTTGATCGCGTGACGCGCGGGCAGGGATGGGTCGTCACATCGAACCAGTTGCAGGAGCTGCAATATCTCGAAGGCGGCATCGTCAAAGAAATCCTCGTCTCCGCTGGTGATCAGGTTGCCGCGGGCGATATTCTGGTGAAGCTCGATCCGACGCAGATGAATGTCGCCTTTGCGCAAGGTCAGGAAGGTTACAACACCCTGGCGGCGAAGATCGCCCGGCTTGAGGCTGAGGCGGCGCTGGAACCGCTTGAATTTCCGGACGGTTTTGTGAATGCCGCGCCGCGCGTGGTGGCCAATGAACGCCAGTTATATAAGGCGCGTCAGGCCGAACTCGACGCATCGCTTGAAATCGAAGAAAAGAAACTGGACCAGCGCAAAAACGCGCTCGATGACGCGCGCGTGGCGGTTGTTACGGCGAAAGAGGCTTATACGCTGGCCGCGGAAGAACATGACATTATGCAGCGGCTTGTCTCCAAGGGTATCGAACCGAAAGTGGAGCTGTTACGCGCCCGTCAACGCGACGCCGCCGCGAAGGGCGAGGTGCAGCGCGCGGAAATCGCCGTCAGCCGCATCGAGCTTGAGATTGGTGAGGCCGAAGGCGAGATTGAGCGCATTCGCAAGACGTTTTCCGCTACGGCTGCCGATGAACTCAACAGGGCGAAAGCCGAACTCGAAGAGCTGAAAGGCGAATTGCCGGCGCTTCAGGATAAGGTCGCCCGCACCGATGTCCGTGCGCCAGTGGCCGGCGTCGTCAACCGGGTGATGGTCTCCACGATCGGCGGAGTCGTTTCACCGGGTGAAACCATCGTTGAACTGGTGCCGAGCGAGGACACGCTTCTTGTCGAGGCGCGGATAAAGCCCGCCGATATCGGGTTCCTTAAGATTGGGCAGGAGGCGCGGGTTTCCATCACCGCCTATGATTCATCCGTTTATGGCTCTCTTGACGGAACTATCGAAAATATCAGTCCCGACGCCATAGAGGACGAAAAAACTGGCGAGCGCTTCTATAATATCACTGTCAGGACGGCGGCGGACGCCCTTGCCAGTAAACGCGCCGGCGATCTTAAAATCCTGTCCGGGATGGCGGCGGAAGTATCGGTCCTCAATGGTAAGCGCACAGTCCTCGCCTATATCATCAAGCCCATGTCGCAAATGAGCGAAAAAGCGCTGCGCGACAAGTAAGCCGGACTTGCGAGGCTG
>JAUIEG010000408.1 GCA_030428745.1 Alphaproteobacteria bacterium | reverse complement strand
ACAAACAGGAATATATTAATAAATACAATGAGATAAATAATATTGCAAAGTGAGAACAAATAGCGTACAAAAGCCGCCATTGACAGGGACGGCCCTTGTCGGGCAACGGAGGCGGTGATGATCAAAGGCGGATTGCGGGTAGTGGAGACGGACGGCATGGACAAGACGAAGGCGCTGGAATCGGCGATTTCCCAGATCGACAAGGCGTTCGGCAAGGGCTCGCTCATGCGCCTTGGCGACAAGAACATTGTCGATATTGAATCGATTTCCACGGGTTCGCTTGGCCTCGACATCGCGCTCGGCATTGGCGGCCTGCCTAAGGGCCGGGTTGTCGAAATTTACGGGCCTGAAAGTTCCGGCAAGACCACGCTGTCCCTCCATGTAGCGGCGGAAACACAGAAGGTCGGCGGCACCGCCGCCTTTATCGACGCTGAACATGCGCTGGACCCGGTTTACGCGCAAAAACTTGGCGTCAATCTTGACGAGCTTTTGATTTCGCAGCCTGACACCGGGGAGCAGGCGCTGGAAATCGCCGACACCTTGGTCCGTTCCGGCGCGGTTGACGTTCTGATCATTGACTCGGTGGCGGCGCTCACACCGCGCGCCGAGCTTGAAGGAGAAATGGGCGACTCGCTGCCCGGGCTTCAGGCGCGGTTGATGAGCCAGGCCCTGCGCAAGCTCACGGGCTCGATTTCAAAATCCAATACGCTGGTGATCTTCATCAACCAGATCCGCATGAAGATCGGCGTCATGTTCGGGTCGCCCGAGACGACCACCGGCGGCAACGCCCTGAAATTCTACTCTTCCGTGCGTCTCGACATTCGCCGCATCGGCGCCATCAAGAACCGCGATGAGGTGGTGGGCAACCAGACCCGCGTCAAAGTCGTGAAAAACAAGGTCGCGCCGCCCTTCAAACAGGTGGAGTTCGACATCATGTATGGCGAAGGCGTCTCGAAGATGGGCGAGCTTATCGATCTTGGCGTCAAGGCCAATGTGGTCGAAAAATCAGGCTCCTGGTTCTCCTATAATTCCGAACGCATCGGCCAGGGCCGCGAAAACGCCAAGCAGTTCCTTCGGGAAAATCCGGACATGGCGGCTCAGATCGAGGCGGCGGTTCGCGCCAATGCCGGCCTTGTCGCCGAGGAAATGCTCACGGGCGACAACAAGGATGACGACGACGCGGTCGCCGCGGAGGCTTAATCGCGTCGAGACGTTGTTGTGTGATTTCTGCAGGCCGCTCTTTTCTTCCATTGAAGGCAGGGCGGGACCTGCGGAAACATCTTTGTCTATTGGCGGCAAAGACGCAGGATGCGCGGTGCCAAGTTTATCTTCACTCACGCATTGACGGGATTAAACGGGAGAAAGAGATGATTGGTTACGTGACGGTCGGCACGAACGACATGGAAAAATCAGCGAAATTTTATGATGCGCTGCTCGCCGAGCTTGGCGCCAAGCGCCAGATGGAAGGCGACACTTTTATCGCCTGGGGCGGCGGCGGCCCGGGGCTCGGCATTATCAAGCCCCATGACGGAAACGCTGCGACGGTCGGCAACGGGACCATGGTGGCGCTCGCCTGCGACAAGCCGGAAACGGTCGACCGGGTGTACAAGAAGGCCATCGAGCTCGGCGCCAAGGATGAAGGCGCGGCTGGCCCGCGCGGCGACAGCGGCTTTTACGCCGGCTATTTCCGCGACCTGGACGGCAACAAGCTCAATGTGTTCTGCATGGGCTGACAGGCGCAGGAAGTAAGGCGGAGAGGGCTTTGCGCCCCGCCTGCCGAAGGGCAGCCCGCTTGCCAGCCCCGCCCGCCTAGACGGGGCGGGATCATCAGCTTAAGACCTTTTCCTGCGCCGGCTCCTTCATGGGGGCCGGCGCAGTTTCTATATCAAGACGGTCACATTCGCTCCGGCGGGTGCGGCCCGGTCAGATGACAAGACAACAAGGCAAGACGAAGCAGGCCCCTTCTATGACGTCGCTGAAAGATATCCGCTCTCAGTTTTTGAATTTCTTCGCCGCGCGCGACCATTTCATCGCGCCGTCGGCCCCGCTCGTGCCGCAAAACGATCCGACGCTCATGTTCGTCAACGCCGGCATGGTGCCGTTTAAGAACATTTTCACCGGCGCGGAAAAACGCGACTATTCGCGCGCCGCCTCGTCGCAAAAATGCGTGCGCGCCGGCGGCAAGCATAACGACCTCGACAATGTCGGTTACACTGCGCGCCACCATACCTTCTTTGAGATGCTCGGCAACTTCTCCTTTGGCGACTATTTCAAGGAGGAAGCGATCAATGCCGCCTGGACTCTCGTCCACAAGGATTTCGGTCTGTCCGCTGACCGTCTCACGGTCACCGTTTATCACACCGATGATGAGGCGTTCGATCTCTGGCGCAAAATCTCCGGCCTGCCGGAAGAGCGCATCATCCGCATTGCGACAAACGACAATTTCTGGGCCATGGGCGACACCGGCCCTTGCGGGCCTTGCTCGGAGATTTTCTACGACCATGGCGACCATATTCCGGGCGGGCCCCCTGGCTCACCTGACGAGGATGGCGACCGTTTCGTCGAGATCTGGAATCTCGTCTTCATGCAGTTCGAAAAGCACGCCGATGGGCGTCAGGTGGAATTGCCGAAGCCGTCGATCGACACCGGCATGGGGCTGGAACGGATTGCAGCGGTTCTGCAAGGCGTTCACGACAATTACGATATTGATTTATTCCGCACCCTGATTGCGGCGTCAGTCGATTTGACAGGTCGGAAAGCGGAAGGCGCTGATAAACCCGCCCATCGCGTTATCGCCGACCATTTGCGCGCTTCAAGCTTTCTCATCGCTGACGGCGTCGGTCCTTCCAATGAAGGACGGGGTTATGTTCTGCGCCGGATCATGCGCCGCGCCATGCGATATGCGCATGGGCTCGGCGCGCGCGATCCGCTGCTTGCGCGTCTGGCGCCGGTGCTGGTGCGCGAAATGGGCGGCGCATTCCCGGAGCTTCAACGCGCTGAGCCGTTGATCATCGAAACGCTGCGCTCGGAAGAAGAAAAATTCCGCAGCCTGCTCGACCGGGGCCTGAAGCTTTTGGATGAAGAAACCGCCAATCTTGCCGATGGCGCCGCGCTTCCGGGCGAGGCGGCTTTCAGGCTGTACGATACTTTCGGGTTTCCACTGGACCTGACGCAGGATGCGCTCCGCCGCGAAGGCCGCAGCGTCGACGTCGAAGGTTTTGACAAGGCGATGGCGGCGCAAAAGGCGGCTGCCCGCGCCGCCTGGGCGGGGTCCGGCGACGCCGCCGATGAAAGCGTCTGGTTCGATCTCCGCGCCGAACACGGCGCCACCGAATTTCTCGGTTATATTCACGATGAAGCCGAAGGCGTTGTCCAGGCGATCGTGTCCGGCGGCAAAATTGTCGATGACGCGAAAGAAGGCGATGACGTTGAAATCATCGTCAACCAAACGCCCTTCTACGCCGAGTCCGGGGGGCAAGTCGGCGACGCAGGCCGCATCACGACCGATGACGG
>JAUIEG010000407.1 GCA_030428745.1 Alphaproteobacteria bacterium | reverse complement strand
GCGCAAGCACACGGTGAATGTAAAGCCCGGCGAAAAACTCTCTTTCGATGTCACTGCCGACCATGTGGGGGACTGGGCGTTCCACTGTCACCTTCTGTTCCACATGCATGCAGGCATGATGCAGGTCGTTTCCGTTCTGCCGAAAGACAAAGACCGACCGCCATCAACGATGGAACATGACACGCCGCCATCCGCGCCTCATGACGCCCACCAGTATGGAGGGCGTTGATCGTGAAGAGGAAAACGATTTTATCGGCCTTACTTACATGGAGTTTCATGGCGACTACGGCCTCGGCCAAAGACCAGGCTACGCTCTGGTCGCAAGGCGACGCTTATAACGACCCGCAGGAAATGGCCGAAGCGCGCAAATCTGTCCTGAAAGAACATGGCGCCGGAACGGCCTACTACGTTCTCGCCGACCGCTTTGAGTACCAGACAGGCGAAGGCGACCCGGCGGTGATGCTGGAAGGCGCGGCCTGGTGGGGCGGAGACCGCAACAAACTCTGGGTCAAAACCGAGACTGAATATTCCTTCGAGGAGGATGAACTCGAGGAGGCGGAGGTTCAAGCGCTGTGGTCGCGCGCTGTCAGCCGCTATTTCGATTTCCAGGCGGGGGTACGCCATGACTTCACTCCGGACCCGTCGCGAACCTACGCCGTTCTTGGGGTGCAGGGGCTCGCGCCCTACTGGTTCGAAGTCGATACGGCTCTTTTTGTAAGCAACAAAGGCGATGTCAGCGCAAGGCTTGAAGCGGAATATGAGCTCATGCTCACGCAGCGGCTTATCCTGCAGCCAAGCGCTGAAGCGGATATTTCGTTTCAAACCGTTGATGCGCTCGAAGTCGGTGAAGGGCTTTCAACGATCGAACTGGGCGCGCGCCTGCGCTACGAAATCAGGCGGGAATTTGCACCCTATATTGGCGTTCAGTGGACGCGCCAGCTCGGGGAGACGGCGGATTTCACGCGCGCGAATGGCGAGCGCCCGTCGGTCGTGTCATTCGTCGCAGGTGTCCGGTTCTGGTTCTAGACCGGCGGCCGACGGGGAGCGCCACGCCCAAAGGCAAGGATGGAGCAGCCTTTACAGGCGCACACCGGACAGGAAAGTATTACCGGAAATACCCGCTCCGCCCAGCTTGTAGAGGAATGGAACCAATTTCGTGCGCAATCATGCTAGCGCCGAGAGCGCTGGCGGGTATTCCTATCAGGATACAGACCTGTAAATCGGGCCGACTGAAGGAATGCGCCTTATGTCCTACGCTGAAATTCACCCCAACTGGGAAACGCTGTCCGACAACCTCCTGGACGGCTACTCGCTGGAAATCACCGCAAAAGATGTGCCCTCATTGCGCGAGGCCGCCCCCATGATCGCGCCTCAAACGCCCATCGCTGTGACGTTCCTGCCGGGTGAAGAAATGAGCGCGCGCATTGCGGCTGTAAAGGCTGTCCGTGAACTGGGGTTTGAACCCATGCCGCACATTTCGGCGCGGCGCCTGACCTCGGCTGACGTTTTCGAGGACATGATCAAACAGGTGACAACCGAGTCCAGCGTCAAACGGCTTTTCGTCATCGCGGGCGACCCGCCGACGCCGGAAGGGCCGTTCGAAGATTCGCTTCAGGTCATCAAAACCGGCGTCCTCGAGCAAAACGGCATCAAGGCGATCGGCATCGCCGGCCACCCTGAAGGCCACCCCAATGTCTCGAAAGACGATCTGTGGGTCTGGATGGAAAACAAGATCGCTGAAATTCGCGCTCGCAATATGCTGCCCATCATTGTGACGCAATTCGGATTTTCCGCCGAGCCCTTCCTGGAGTGGCTGGAAGAAATGCGCGCGCGCGGCATCGACTCTCCGGTGCGCATCGGCGTGCCGGGCCCGGCTGGCATTAAACGGCTTCTCGGCTTTGCCGCGCGCTGCGGTGTTGGCGCCTCAGCCTCCGTCATGGCGAAATATGGCGTATCGCTCACGCAACTCATGGGCACCGCCGGCCCTAACAAGCTTGTCGGCGCACTTAACACCGGGCTCAATTTTGAAAAACATGGCCGCGTGCGGCTCCACTTCTATCCATTTGGCGGTCTTTCCAAGACAGTGGAATGGATCAACGAACAACGCGGCTAGGCAATCTCTGCGCTGATTCAAGCAGTGTCTCCATAACGGCAGGCCGGCATACTTTTCGGCCACAGTCTTTTACGCCGCTTCGGAAGAGGCGGCGCAGACGAACTCTGCAATCTGCACACGCCGGTCGAATTCGCCACGTCCCGGAAAACAATGAGTCAACATTGTAAGCCGCCTGGAAAGGCGCTGTTCAGTTGATCTCCGGAAAACACTGAACGCCGATATTCTTCAACTCATCGGACGCATCGCTCTCCCAATCGGAGATGGCGAGGTAGTCTTCCGCCTGCTCATCCGTCATAGCATCCACAAAGCAAGTGCATTGCCCCTCAGGATCGGGCGAGCCAAGCGGTTCAACTGCGGCCATACATTTTTCCATGACCTCGCCGGCGAAGGCGTTCGTTGAAAACATAAAAGCGCCAATCACAATAGCGATTGTTTTCTTCATACGGTTTCTCCCTGCTCCATAGCTATTTCTTCGTCGACGTTGTTCTCAACGAGAAAACAGCTTTTGCCTTTGATTGAAGACGCAACAAAATTTCGCTATTCGAATTTTATTTCGAGTGAGGCAATCGTATGCCGCGATATCAACGCTGTCAAACAAAGGAAGCCCACGCGGATTGGCTCAAATCATGAATTATCTGTATAGCAATTAATCTCAATTAAGCACCTCATTCAGAAACGCATTAAAGACGGCGTTATAGCTTTCAGCATTGCATAGATTACAGACATGCCCTGCATTTTCGACCACCGCCCGCCGCCCATTCGAAACGCCGTAGGCGATCGCATCCGCCACTAACTGACGCCATGGAGTTTCCTGCTCGCCTGTCACCGTCAGGACCGGCGGTTCAATCCGATCAAGCGCATCCGGGCCAACGCCGAAAGGCTGCGACGAAGGGGAAAGCAAGTCGCGGCCATCGTAAGAACGCAATATGTCGATCATATATCTGGCGGCGTCGGGATTCGGGCTCTGCATCAGTGGATGTTCGCGCCATTTTTTGCGCATTTCCTCGAGATCGCCCGCCTCAACAAGCGAACGATACAGGGCGAGCGGTATTTGCTCTTCTTTTTTCGGCGGCGGCATGAAACCGGCGAGACCGGCCCCTTCCAGAACCAGAGCGGTTGTGCGTTCCGGATGCCGGACCGCAAATTCGAGCGCAATCCGGCCCGCCTGAGACATGCCGACGATGACAGCGCTGCGAACTGAAAGCGTGTCCTGAATTGCGATGATGTCATCGGGCTCCAGATGCAGTCCTGCGGGCGCCGTTGACTGACCAAAACCACGTCGATCGATTGCGATGACAGGCTGGTGCAAAGACAGAGCGTCCATTTGCGGCGCCCACATGCGCCGATCAAGCGTCCAGCCGTGCAGAAAAAGTATCGGCGCGTGCGACTTCGTGGAACCGCGCGCC
>JAUIEG010000406.1 GCA_030428745.1 Alphaproteobacteria bacterium | reverse complement strand
TGACAGATAGCGGACATCGGATGCGGCAAGATTGAGCCCTTTGGCGCCCGTCGGCGGCACGATATGCGCGGAGTCGCCAGCCAGGAAAAGTGAGCCATGACGCATGGGCTCAAAGACATAGGACCGCAAGGGCGCAATCGATTTCTCAATTGCAGGCCCTCGCTTCACATTTTTCGCCGCCTCTGGCGGCAGGCGCACGCAAAGCTCATCCCACAGTTTCTCGTCCGGCCAGTTTTCGACCGTCTCGGTCAGCGGGACCTGAATGTAGTAGCGGCTGCGCGTCATCGAGCGCATGGAGGCAAGCGCAAAGCCATTCGCGTGATTGGCGTAAATGAGTTCGTGATTGCAGGGAGGCACATCGGACAAGATGCCGAGCCAGCCAAAAGGATATACTTTCTCGAAGGGCTGGCCCACGGATGCGGGCACTGCCTTCCGAGACGGTCCGTGGAACCCGTCGCACCCGGCGATAAAGCGTGCGTCGATGCGGTGTTCTGCTCCGTCCTTTTTATAAGTGACATAGGGCGCATCGCTCTCGACATCGTGCAGCGCGACATCCGCCGCTTCCCAGACGATCTCGAGACCGCGCGACGGCGCCGCATCGATGAGATCCTTGGTGACTTCCGTCTGGCCGTAGACCATGACATGACTGTCGGTGAGCCCTTTGACATCGATGCGGATCAGGCGCTCTCCGTCGGCGAGGTTGAAACCGTCATGGGGCAGACCTTCGGCATGCATCCGCTCTGCGATATCGAGATCTTCAAGGATGTCAGTCGTCACCGTCTCCAACACGCCGGCGCGAATGCGCGAAAGGACATGTTCTTCGGTTTGGCGCTCAAGGATAACGGCGTCCAGACCGGCCTGGCGCAGAAGATGACCCAGCATCAATCCAGACGGACCCGATCCAATAATTGCAACCTGCGTCTTCATCGCGAGCTTCCTCCGCTATTTTGTCATTCTATCGAATTGCAAATTACGGTCACAGAACCCGGCAATAAATGGACGAAGCGGATAATTTCTTGTACTTTTCGGGCATGACGGCATCTTCTCAACCGCACATCGCCAAGCATGCTGCGCCGGCGCGTTTCGCGCTTTACGGCGAGCTTCCCGGCGAGTCCGAACTCGAGCTTGTCCATATAGAGGACATCCGGTCCCGGGCCCGGCTCTATGACTGGACCATCACGCCCCATTCCCACCGCGAGATGTGGCAACTTATCTATGTGGCGTCGGGCGGCGCTGCGGCGATCCTTGAAGACGACCGCATCGATCTCGGCCCCGCCAGCGTCCTGTGCATTCCCGACGGCGTCGTTCACGGGTTCAGCTTCGAGCAGGAAACGCTTGGCTGGGTTCTTTCCATCGAAACACGCCTGTTCGAAACCGCCGCCTTCGCGCCCTTGCAAAGTCTGATCGCGCAAAGCGGTTTCGGCGTGACAAAACTTGCCCTGAAGCCCGCACAAGACCACAGCGTCAATGTCCTGTTCTCCAGTCTCCATGATGAATTTCTGGATGCAAAAGAGGGACGCGCGATGATGCTCGATAGCCTGACAAGCGCCCTTCTCATCCTCATGCTGCGCGATGCGCCGAAACGCTCTTATGGCGACGCGGCAGCGCCGGAGGGCGCGCGCCTCGCCGCCGCATTTCGCGATCACGTCAACAAGCGTTTCCGCAATCATTGGCGCATCGACCGCTACGCTGAAACGCTGTCGGTCAGTCCGTCGCAACTCTCGCGCACGGTTAAACGCGTGACCGGCCAATCGCCGGCGGCGATCATCAATGCAAGGCTCCTACTCGAGGCGCAGCGCAACCTTCACTACACTGAAGCGACGGCCGCCCAGATCGCTCTCGATCTGGGCTTTCAGGATCCGGCCTATTTCTCCCGCTTCTTCAAGCGTCTGAGCGGGGTCACGCCCCGGCGCTACAGGCTCAACAGCCGCCGCGGCGGCGCCTGATCAGGTTTATGGGGAGACATTCTCCTTCGCAGCCATCTCGCGCAGAACTGTCTTCAGAATTTTTCCTGCGCCGTTGCGCGGCAGGGCGTCGACGCGCGTGTAATGTTTTGGAAGTTTGTAGCGGGCGAGATGTCGCTCCAACTCTGCCGTGATAACGCTCTCGTCGGTCGTCGCCTGTTCATGCGCAACCCAGAACAGATGCCCGACCTCGCCCCATTTTTCATCAGGCACGCCAACGGCCGCGGCTTCTTTTATCCCGGCGACGCCAGCAACAATGGCCTCGATCTCAGCCGGATAGACATTCTCACCGCCGGAAATGAACATGTCTTTGCGACGGTCGACGAGCCAATAAAATCCCTCTTCATTCATCCGCGCGATATCGCCGGTCCGGAACCAGCCGTCATCGGTGAAAGCGTCCTGGGTCTCCTTTTCGCGGCGCCAATAGCCTTGCGTGACATTGTCGCCTTTGAGGAGGAGTTCGCCTGGCTCACCCATCGCGACATCAGCGCCAGCCGCATCAACGATGCGCGCTTCAATTCGCGGCGTCGCAACCCCAACCGATCCCGCATGACGGTCGATCAGCTCCGGATCGAGCGGCATGCCGAAAACGGTGCCGGCCTCACTCATGCCGAACCCATCGACGACGGGAATTCCGTCGGCCAGCCATGCGCGGATATTCGCCGCAGGATGCGGTGCGCCGCCAGTAAAAAGCGCCGTCAGTCCTTTTAATTTGTTTGGATCGTAAGTCGGATCAGCGCGCAGAACCGACGCCATCTGCGGCACGCCAAAATAGTGCGTAACCTTGAGCGCGGGATCGCCAAGCCGCGCCAATGTACGGACGGGAATAAACCCGTCAGAGATGAGGACGGCGCCGCCGCGCATCAATGGAGGGCGCACATTGGTGACAAGGCCGATGACGTGGAACATTGGCGAGTCGCAAAGAAAAACGCTCTGTTCGTTAACAGCGCCTAAAATAGAAAAGTTGATCGCGGTTTCTGCGAGATTGCGCTCGCTTAACATCGCACCTTTCGGCTTTCCCGATGTGCCGGATGTGTAAAGAATGAGTGAGGGAAGATTTCGGTCAATTGCGCCGCCTTCGTAAGATGCGCTCACCTCAATCTCATGCCGTAAAGCGTCTATGGAAACGCCGTCAAAATCTGCATTTTCGAGTTTGTCATCAATGAAGACGAGTGACGGGTCTGAGTCTTCAATGAGCCATTTGACCTCCTCTGCGGCGAGGCGCCAGTTGAACGGAACGTAGATTGCTCCGAGACGCGCGCAGGCGAGATGCAGCATGATGAGTTCGGCGCAATTCTTCGACAACGCCGCCACGCGATCGCCGACACTCACGCCGCGCGCAACGAGCGCCCCAGCGCAGCGCGCCACAGCATAATCGAACTCTGCATAGGTCCAGCGGCGGTCCGATGTCAGGTCGTCGATAGCAGGCGCATTGGGACGCAAACGCGCCTGCATTCCCAGATCGTCAACGGGCGCAGCCATAGCGGCCCCCCTCACCTAGCCATCTTTTTTAGACGTATCGTACGAACCAAGCCCGGGTTTATAGGTCTTGTCGT
>JAUIEG010000405.1 GCA_030428745.1 Alphaproteobacteria bacterium | reverse complement strand
GAACGGAAGACGCTCCGTCGGATAGCCGTTAGCGTTAAGACCGAAATTGTCATTCAGCTTGATGCCGTCGACGGTCAGGCTGTTGAAGCGCGGGCTGGCGCCGGCGCACTGAAGGCCGTTGCCGTTCGACTCTTCGATGAAGAGGCGCGGGTCAGCGCGAATGATATCCTTGATGTCACGGCTGACCGCCGGCGTGGACTGGAGATCGTCGAAGTCGAAAGTTGCATTCGGGCCGAGCGCCACTTCGCCGACAGCGGAGCGCGTGGCGACAACGATGATTTCATCACCGCCCGCGCTGGCGCGCGCCAGACTGAAGGAAAGCGTCGTGGTGTCGCCAAGCGACAGACGAACGCCTTCTACAGCTTCACCCTGAAAACCGGCGCTGGTCGCAGTAACGGAGTAACTGCCGGTCGAGGGCAGGTTTTGCAGGGCAAAACGGCCCTGCCCGTCAGTGGAAGTTCTGCGGGTCGTGCCGGTCAGCGTATCGACCACGATGACCGAAGCGCCGCCGATTGGCGCGCCGGCTTCGTCCGTGACAACGCCGCGAACGTTAGATGTCGTTTGCTGCGCGTGCGCCGGCGTCGGCGCAACGACCGTCGTAAAGGCGGTCGTGATTGCTACCGCCGCCACACCGGCGGAGAGCGTTTTCATGAGCTTCATTTGATATTCCCCAAGCTGGAACTGAGATGCCGCAACCCCGTCTGTGCGGCGCGATAACGCGACTGGCATTAGGCATATCAGATGACAGTTCAATGACAATTCGAATGGAGTTTCCTGAAACTTCTGCGACGTTTCGGCAGAAGTTTTCAGAACGCTATATTGTGGAAAAAACTGAGTGGAATCACGCGAGGTTAGCGCGCGCCTGTTATGGGATAACAGCAATATCCACTCCTGGCCCTCTCAATTAGACAGCCAAGTGTGTGCGCAATGCAACAGATCGGCGACCTACATCCGGTCCGGCGCCGAGAAACCAAGCAGCGAGAGGATCAGATCAAGCTGATTGCCGGCCGCGGTCGCCAGCGTCAGCCGCGAGGATCGCAACTCCGCGTCCGCCTCGTCCACGATCCGGCAGGCGGCGTAGAATTTCGAAAAGGCCTGCGCCAGGGCAAAGGCATGGTCACACAGAAGATGCGGAAGACGGCGGCCATAAGCGTCCCGAACAGCATCCGCAAAAGCCAGCAGCGTCAGCGCAAGATCAGCCTCCTCCGGCGCTGAAATCTTCACCGGCCCCGCCTCGCCCGCGCCGGCCGCCCTGGCCTTGGCCACCATGGAGCGCACCCGCACGCTGGCGTAGAGCAGATAAGGGCCCGTCTTGCCTTCAAACGCCATGAAGCGGTCAAGGTCGAAGATATAGTCGCTGGTGCGCGGGTTCGAGAGATCGGCGAATTTGAGCGCGGCGATCCCCACCTGGCGGGCGACCTTTTCGGTCTCCTCCTGGCTGTATCCTTCGGCGAAGCCGCTTTCGGTCAAGCGCTCACGCGCCCGGTCCGTCACCATGTCGATGAAGTCCCGGAGTTTCAGGGTCCCGCCCTCTCGGGTTTTGAACGGCTTGCCGTCCTTGTCATTCATGGTCCCGAACCAGAGATGCTCTAGCCGCGTCTCGTCGAAATATCCGGCTCTGTCCGCCGCGCGGAACACCTGCTCGAAGTGCAGCCGCTGGCGGGCGTCCACTACATAGAGAATGCGATCGGGGTCGAGCTCCCGCTTGCGGTCGACGATCGTGGCGATATCCGTCGCGTGATAACCCACCGCCCCTTCGGAATTGACGAAGATGATCGGCGGCATCTCTTTCTTGTCGTCGTCGCGCGCGACGCGGATGATCTGGGCTCCGTCAGATTCCTCGATAATGCCGCGCGATTTCAGGTCTTCCGTCAGCTCAGGGATAAGCGGATCGGAGTCCGCCTCCCCCTTCCAGAGGTCGAACTCCACATCGAGATCGGCATAATCGAGTTTCATGGCGTTGACCGAAAGGTCCACAAAATGCCGCCATAAGGCGCGATAGCCGGGCCGCCCGGCCTGAAGCTCTTTGGTCGCCTTGCGGGCGAGATCGGCGCGCGCCTTGTCCGCTTTACAGGCTGCCGAAGCGGCCGGGTACATTTCCTCAAGGTCTGAAAGACTTATGGGCGACTCTTTGGGGAAAGGCCCCTTGGCGTCGGCGTCAAAATACACAAGGTCTGGCTGGCGAAGGCGCAGTTCCGAAATGAGCTGGCCCATCTGCAAGCCCCAGTCGCCGAGATGCACGTCGCCAATGACGTCATCGCCCGCAAACCGCATGATCCGTTTCAGGCTTTCGCCGATAATCGCGGCGCGCAAATGCCCAACATGCAGCGGCTTGGCCACGTTCGGCCCGCCATAATCGACAACGATCTTTTCCGGTGACGCTTTCGACCAGCCGCCGAGCCGGGCGTCCGCCGCAAGCGCATCGAGGCGCGCGGACAGAAACGCCTCAGTCAGTTTCAGGTTGATGAAGCCCGGGCCCGCGACGGTAACATCGGCAAACTCGGCGCGGGCGGAAAGCTTTTCTGCAATGGCGCTCGCAATCTCGCGCGGATTTTTTTTGGCGGCCTTCGCCGCAGCGAGCGCGCCGTTGCACTGGAATTGCGCAAGGTCCGGGCGGTCCGCCACTTTGACGGCGCCGAGCGCATGATCAAGCCCTTCGGCGGCGAAAGCTTCGCCGACGATTTCGGACAATTCATCTTTCAGGGTCATTTCAGATTCGGAAATTTCAAACTCTTGCCGGAGCGGTTGAAGATCGCCTGCTGTGGCGTCACCGAAAAACCGATAATGATTTCAAAATTGATGCCGGAGATGGTTTCATCCGCGCGCGGAATGATGATCTTGTCGATATCAACGCGCGCCGTCTCGACCGGACGATCACCGAAATTCACTGTAATCGGAAATTCCGACTTGGCGATGACTTCCGAGTTTTTTCGGGTCACCGCTACAAAATAGGTGAAGGTTTTTTTGCCTTCCACGCCCTTCGCCCCTTTGCCAAAGGCAAGGTCGATGGTGAGGCCGGCGTCGATCGGCTCATCCTCGAAATAGCGGCAGGTCGAGGTCACATCCAGCACCTCGCCGGAATAGGCCACATTTTCAAGCGTTTGGTCGCCCTCGAACTCGATAAAGCGCGAGGCTTCGTTCAAAACCACGATATTCGGGCATGGCGCCGGATTCGCCTCGCGAGCCGCGCGCCGCTCACGGGACTCATCACTCACACATCCCGTGGCGGCGAGTGCGGCGAAAAGCGCCGCGGCGGAGAGTTTGTTCATTAGCCAGAACCCTTATATCAAAGCACAATTCCGCCTTGAGACGGCCTTAGGAGAACCCCATATCCGCCGCAAGGAGGCCCCGCTTGCGGGGCATCATCTCGTAGCCTCTCACCGCTGACGGCGCAATGTCCCATATGGCGGCGGATGAGGCTGACGCGACGAAACGCCCCCTACCGCGTGAAGAAAAGGACCGGCAACCCCAGTGCCCATATCAACAACCCGATCAGCGCCCGGAAAAGCAGAAGCCGGCAAGCC
>JAUIEG010000404.1 GCA_030428745.1 Alphaproteobacteria bacterium | reverse complement strand
TATTGGCCCAGCTCAAGGATGGCGGCAGGCTCGCGGCGATTGAGCGGCGGGACGGCGTTTCGCGCGGCGTCGTTTATCGGCGCAGCGGCGATGCTTTCTCCGCAAAAGAGAAATTCGACGCCATGGCCAGAACTGTGCTGCCCGGATTCGCCGCGGTCAAAAGCTTCGTGTTTTAACGGGATATTCACGCAGTAAGCTGCTGAATCCCCTTGAAGACAGGCTCATCGGGCGCAGATTAAGAAATGCGTCGTGATCAGTTGCGCCCGGCGCCGAATGAAAGAGTGTCTGGCAAGGAGCGTTTGGTTGTGCGGGTTTCAGTTTCTCTTCTTGCTGTGGCGGCGGCGTTTGGCGCGAATGTAAGCGCGCCGGCAGTCGGCGAAACCCTCAATGACGCACTGGCGCTCGCCTATCAGACCAATCCGACCATCCGCGCCGAACGGGCAAGGCTGCGCGCGATCCGCGAGTCGAAGGCGCAAGCCTGGGCCGGCGCCCTGCCGCAGGTTTCGGCCTCCGCCAGCTATCAGCATGTGGATCAGACGGTGACGTCGCTGTTCAATGTGGATCCGAACGATCCCAATCCCATGCCGCAGGCGCAGGACACGGAGTTCGAACCTATTACCGCAGGCGTCAGCGCCGAGCAGCCGGTCTTCACGGGCTTCCGCAATTACAACGCCATCAAACAGGCGGGCGCCCGAGTGCGCGCCGGAGGCGCGCAACTCGCCGCCGCTGAACAGCAGGTGCTGCTCGATGTCGCCAGCGCCTATTTCAACGTCCAGCGCAACATGGCGGTCTATGAGTTGAACACGAACAATCTGTCGGTGTTGTTGCGCCAGCAGGATATGGCCAGGGCGCGCTTCGACGTGGGGGAGATTACCCGCACCGACGTGTCGCAGGCTGACGCGCGTCTTGCAGAATCGCGTGCGCGGCTGTCTTCGGCGCAGGGCGAACTGGCGATTGCACGCGCCCGCTATGTTGAGCTTGTGGGCCAGGCGCCCGGCGATCTCGATCCGGTCGAGACCTTCCCGGAATTGCCGGAAACGCTCGAAACAGCGCTTGCCATCGCCGAACAATACGCGCCCGCAAACATCGCTGCGCGCGAGCAAGCTGAAGTTTCCCGCCGTCAGGTGAATATCGCGCGCGGCGCTTTCCTGCCGTCCGTGTCGCTGACCGCAGGTTATCAGTATGCGGAGGAACCGAGTTTCTTCGTCAACAACAGTGAAGAGTTTACATTCGGCGCCCGCGCCTCAGTGCCGATCTTTCTCGGCGGCCTTAACTTCTCCCGCGTGCGCGAGGCGAAGGCCATGCATGACAGCGACCGCTCAAGCGCCGTCGCCGCCGCGCGTCAGGTCGAGGCGCAGACGGTCGCTGCATGGGAGCGTTTTGTCACAGCCCGCGCGATTGTTCGCTCGGCGTCGGCTTCGGTTGAAGCCAACACCATGGCCCTCGATGGCGTTCGCCAGGAAGCCCAGGTGGGCTCACGCACAACGCTTGATGTTCTCAACGCGGAACAGGAATTCCTGAACGCCCAGGTGACGCTTGTCAGCGCCCAGCGCGATGCGCAAACGGCGGCGTTCGGCCTTCTGGCCGCCATTGGTATGCTGACGCCGGAAGCCGCCGGTGTGTCGCAGGAAGAGCTTTCCGCCGCGACCGGCGCATTTTACGAGGATTAGCCTTCGGGTTAAGCTAGGCCTTGATAAGTGGTGCGAAGCGCCTGAAAACCAAAGAACAAGCGCTATGCGCGCCAATTCCGACGAATTGACCCCCGTCAGAGGACCCTAGGTCACATGGAAAACGCCCAACCCGAACCCAGCATGGAAGAGATTCTCGCCTCGATCCGCCGGATTATCTCGGAAGATGAGGACGATCAGACCGCTCCCGCGCCAACGGCGGCGAAAGCCGCGCCGGAACCGGCCCAGGAATCGACTCTGGCCCAGGAATCAGCTCCGGCTGCGCCGCCCGAACCCGCGGAGCCAGCCAAGCCTGAGCTGACGCTGACCCCTGAGGCGGCCCGTCCTCCCGCAGCCCATCTTCCTGCCGAGCAGGCCGGCGATGTTGGCGGCGAGAGCCGATTCAAGACCGAAGACGTTGAAATGGTTAAGCAAAAGGCGGCTGCCCCCATGCAACAGGACACCGAAGAAGACATTCTCGACCGGTCTGCGGCGGCTGCGGCCTCGCAAGCCTTTCAAAACCTTTCCCAGTCGGTCCGGATTTCCGAAGGGCCGGGCAGGACGCTGGAAGACATCGTCACCGAGATGCTGAAACCCATGGTCAAGGACTGGCTCGACGCCAATCTCCCCGGAATTGTTGAGGAGAAGGTCGAGGAGGAAGTCCAGCGGGTGGCGCGCCGCCGCCGAGGCTAAGGCGGACGACGTCTAAGGCCTATCCACACCGAATTTGCGAAAGCCGGTCCCGGGAGAAAACGGGCCGGCTTTTTCTTTTGCGTAAATACGGATGATGCGCGAAACCGGGCCCATGAAACAGGCTCAACCAAAACCGACCTATCCCCTGACGAAGACCGTGGAGCAAACCGACGCCTTTTTCGGCGTCGCCGTCGCCGACCCCTGGCGCTGGCTGGAAAACGACGTGCGCAAGGATGAGGCGGTCGCGGATTGGGTCGCGGCGGAGAATAATACGACCTTCGCCTATCTTGAAACCCTGCCGGGCCGCGCCGCCATCAAGGCGCGCCTCAAAGCGCTGTGGGATTATGAAAAATTTCTGCTGCCGGTCAAAAAAGGCGAACGGATTTTTTATCGCCGCAATGACGGGCTGCAAAACCAGTATGTGCTTAATGTGCAGGATGGCGGCGAGGCCCCGCGCGTTCTCCTCGATCCAAATACATGGTCAAAAGACGGCGCTACGGCGCTGAGCACCTACCATCCGTCACCGGACGGATCGCTTGTGGCCTATCAGGTTCAGGAGGGCGGATCGGACTGGATGACCCTGCGCATTGTCGATGCGGGCGACGGCGCGGTTCTCGATGATAAAATCGACTGGGTGAAATTCTCCGGCGTTTCCTGGTCGAAGGACGGCTCGGGTTTTTACTATTCACGTTATCCCGAACCCGAAGAAGGAGAGGCGTTTCAGAGCCTCAACGTCAACCAGGCGGTCTACTTCCACAAAATCGGCGATGCGCCGGAGCATGACAAGCTCATTTATGCGCATCCGGAACGGCCGGAAGAGGGGTTCAGCGGAGCCGTTTCAAGCGACGGTAAAACGCTGGTGGTCACCGTCTGGAAGGGCACGGACAGCCGCTATGAAGTGGTGCTGATCGATATTGAACATTTCGCCGCCGAGCCGCTCAAAATCGTTTCCGGTTTCGAACATGATTACAGCTATATCGCCACGGCGGCGGGCCGGCATTACTTTTTTACGGACAAGGACGCGCCGAAAGGCAAGCTGATCTCCACACCGGCGGCCGAACCCGGCGCCGCATGGACGGACGTCATTCCAGAAAGCGAGCATGTTCTGTCCGGCGTCAACATCGTCGGGGGACGCATTTTTACGCATTACATGGAGGATGTGAAATCCGCAGTGC
>JAUIEG010000403.1 GCA_030428745.1 Alphaproteobacteria bacterium | reverse complement strand
CCAGCGGAAGCGCGCCGAAGGCGAAACTGAACATGGCGCCTTCATTCACAACCTCGAACGGCGCATCGCCGCCGCCAAGGAAACCAAAAACGAAGGTTGTGCCCTCCCGCGTCGCGGCCTGTAAGACTTCGACCACCGTTTGCAGCGAGGCGAGGCCCGCCCGAGCCCAAGGCTGATAAAGAAGAAAAGCGGCGATCAGGATCTGCGCGCCCACAGTCCATACGGCCGCAAAAAATGGAAACCGCAATTTTTGGCTGGAGAACAGCCACGCGATAAAAATGAAGACGACGAGGCCCATCGCGCTCTGGCCGCGCAGGCCGATCTCGCTCAACTGCTCTGGCAAATCCATGAACCCCTCGGAAGTCGCGCCGCCCCAGGCCTTGTGCTGACCCGCCCTTTTATGCCGCCGGGAACTATGCGCAACCGCTGCGCTTTTGTCACTGATTCTGTTAAGATTCTTTGCCGCTTGCACGTCCTGCAGGGGGCTCTATTGTGCCGCGCAAGAGCCAGACTTGAAGGAAAAACCCATGCTGCCTGCGCCGCGCGCCGATCTGAAATCCAACACCCTCGACTACGAGGTGATCCCCCTCGTCAAACCGACCGGCTTTCGGGAATATGACGCCCGCTGGATTTTCGAAAAAGAGATCAACCTCCTCGGCATTCAGGCGTTGGGACAGGGCCTTGGCACGCTGATCCGCGAAATGGGTAAGGAGCCGCGCATCGTCGTCGGTCACGATTTCCGTGGTTATTCGGCTTCCATCAAACAGGCGCTCACTGTTGGGCTGATGACCGCCGGGATCGAGGTCAATGACATCGGCCTCGCCCTTTCGCCGGTCGCCTATTTCGCGCAATTCGATCTCGACATTCCCTGCGTCGCCATGGTGACGGCAAGCCATAACGAGAATGGCTGGACAGGCGTGAAAATGGGCGCGGCGCGTCCCCTCACCTTCGGGCCTGACGAGATGGGCCGGCTGAAGGAGATCGTTCTCAACGGCGAATACAAATCTTTTCCCGGCGGCGCTTATAAATATGTCGACGGCCTGCGCGAGCGATATATCGCCGATCTCGTAGATGGCGTTTCGTTCACACGGAAAATGAAAGTCATCGCCGCCTGCGGCAACGGCACCGCCGGGGCCTATGCGCCCGAGGCGCTGGAACGCATGGGACTTGAAGTAATCCCGATGGACGCCGAGCTCGACCATACCTTTCCACGCTATAATCCGAACCCGGAAGATATGGAGATGCTCCACGCCATGCAGGCCGCTATCCGGGAACACGGCGCCGATGTGGCGCTCGGTTTTGACGGCGACGGCGATCGCTGCGGCGTTGTCGACGATGAAGGCGAGGAAATTTTCGCCGACAAGATCGGCGTTCTCATCGCCCGCGATCTCTCCGCGCTCCATCCCGGCGCGCAATTCGTGGTGGATGTGAAATCCACCGGCCTTTTTGTCACCGATCCGGTGCTGATCGAGAACGGCGCGAAGACCGAATATTGGAAAACCGGTCACTCCTACATCAAACGCAAGAGCCACGAGATGGGCGCGCTCGCCGGTTTTGAAAAATCGGGCCACTTCTTCTTCAATGAGCCAATCGGGCGCGGCTATGATGACGGTCTCATCGCCGCCATCGCCCTCCTTCAAATGCTAGACCACAACCCCGACAAGAAGCTGTCGGATTTGCGAAAATCACTTCCGAAAACCTGGTCCTCGCCAACCATGTCGCCCCATTGCGCCGATGAAACAAAATATGGCGTTGTCGACCAGGTGGTGAAGGCGTTTGAAGAGCGCGCCAAATCCGGCGGCACGATCATCGGTCAGAAGATACGCGACGTCGTGACGGTCAATGGCGTCCGGATCACCGCCGAAGACGGCACCTGGGGTCTCATCCGCGCCTCCTCGAACAAGCCCGAGCTTGTGGTGGTGATCGAAAGCCCAACCTCCGAAGAGAACATGAAGAAGATGTTCGAAGAGATGGACGCCGAACTGCGCAAACATTCCGAAGTCGGTGAATACAACCAGAAACTTTGAATCCGTCTTCGTTCAACATCCGCGCCAAAGGACAATATGTAAATGTTAGGGAAACTGACCGCTTCAGCTTCTGTAGGCTTATGCGCTCTTTGCGGCGTAGTCCTCGCCCATGAACCGAAAATCGTCCTGCCCGGCGAAGGCAAACCCGTCGCCGTGCCATTTCATCCAACGACACTCTTGTTGTCAGAAAATGAGAATGAAAGCGGGTTGAGTTTTTATGAGTTTCGCGTGCCGCCAAAGACCGCGGCGGCGCCGCCGCATATCCACACCACCGAAGACGAATTCTTTTATGTCGTTTCCGGCGAAGTCTCTTTTCTCGACCGCGAAACCGTCATTGTCGGCGCGCCGGGAACCTTTGTCTCCCTCCCGCGCAACAACCTTCATGCCTTCTGGAACGACACAGACAATGAAGCCGTATTGCTAGTTGCGGCGTCGCAGGGCCAGTTCGAAAAATTCTTCGATGAAGTCGCCATGGCGGTTCAGGCGGAAAAGCCGGCCTCGGCAAAGGATATGGGGGCACTGATCGGCCGAGTGGCGTCAGCTCGAGGCATCGCCATCCGTATGGATGCGGTGCCGGACGAAGCCAAAGCGCTTTATTTCGACGAGTAGCTGAGAGGTCAGCCCGCGTTAATTGGCAAGACCCATCTGGCTGGGCTTGTCCTGATGCGGTTTCGGGCTCGCACCTTTGGCTTCCGCAATTGTATCGACGCAATCGCCGTCTTTATTGACGGGTTTATAAATGACGGTGTCGCCATCCGGGGTCCGGACTTCCATGGCCGCGCCTGAGGCCAGAAGCCGGTTGACGCGGACTTTCCGAACAAAGCGTTTAAGAGCCATAACGCCCTCTCCGAGCGCCATAGCCGTCATCGCAAACGAAACAATTTTCCTCATACCCCGCCGAACAGCAGGTTGAAGAGAATGGTTCCCTACATAAAGGACTTTTCAAACCGGGTCATACGGCGAGATTAATCGTGCCGCATCAATAATGCGGCGGCGGCGGTTCACGATGACCGCCATGATCAACCGCATCTTCGACGGCCTTTAATTCGTCGCTGAGGCGTGACACGTCGCGCTTGAAGGATTCCAGCAGCTTCCACTGATCGGTCAGCGCCTTGGAAAGGTCCTCAATGGCCTGCTCCTGAAATGCGGAACGTTCCTCCAGTTTTTCAAGGCGCGATAAAACGGCGTCATCAGTCATTGAGAAAGCTCCTTCGTATCGCCACGGTATAGCGCCGTGACTATGGCGCAGCCCAGCCGATCCAGGTTCCCGATAGCGCAACAGCGCTCGCGACCGCAACCGCGCCAAGAATGCCGACAGCGGCAAGACGCGGCCCATGTAGCCGAGTCCAGAGCAAAATACCCGACATCACCATGAACATCATAGCGCCGGCCATGGTGTCCATAATCAGAATGAAAAGCTTGTTGACGCCGGCGACCTTGTGCAAATCGATCAGTCCCTTGAGGAGACTCGGATTGCTGCGTTTGACAGAAACGCGATTGGCGCCGAGT
>JAUIEG010000402.1 GCA_030428745.1 Alphaproteobacteria bacterium | reverse complement strand
TCCAGTTGCACGTCGAGATTTTCATAAGGAATGGCTTCGGCATGTGCGCGATGGACGGCCTTTAGGACGCCAGCATCGGGCCGAACCGGGCCCTTGTAACCGATACGATCAAAATAGGCTTGAAGCTGCATGCTTCTAAGCCTTCACCTTCACATAGGCGCCCGGCGCGTCCTCAATGACGGAGAGCGCACCGTCTCCGGGGTGGCGCGCTTTTGTCTCGCCGGGGCTCACCTTGTTCAGCCATTCGATCCAGTAAGGCCACCATGACCCCGGGTGGCGCGTGGCGCTGGCTTTCCAGTCGCTGAGCGTCGCCGGCAACGCTTCATTCGTGGAATGGTGGTATTTGTGCTTGTCGGGATGATTGACGACGCCGGCGATATGGCCGGAGCCTGCGAGCATATATTCCACATCATCATTGTCGCCGGAGGCGAAAAGCTTCGCCGTTCTGTAAACGGAATTATGCGGCGCAATATGATCGGTTTCGCCCGCCTGCATGAAAATGGGAATGTCGACTTTGCTGAGATCGAGGGTTTCCCCGTCCATCACCATCTCCCCGCATGCCAGACGATTGCGCTGGTAAAATTCGCGCAAATAGAAAAGGTGGACATTTTTTGGCATGCGCGTGGCGTCTGAATTCCAGAACAACAGGTCGAAGCGGGCCGGGTCTTTGCCCTTCAGATAGTTGTCGATGACAAAGGACCATATGAGGTCGTTTGAGCGCAGCATGTTGAAGGTCGTCGCCATGGCGCGCCCCTCAAGGACGCCGCCCGCCGCATCCATCTGCTTTTCGATGGCGTCGAGCTGTTCGTCATCCACAAAAAGAAGAAGGTCCCCGGACTCTTTGAAATCCGCTTGCGCGGTGAAAAAAGTGGCGGAGTTGACGCGATGGTCCTCTTTTTTCGCCATCAAGGCGAGGGCTGTCGACAGCATGGTGCCGCCAATGCAGTAGCCAATGGTATCGGCTTTTTCTTCGCCAGTCGCTTTTTTAACGGCCTCAAGCGCCTCGAAAAGACCGTCTTTGATGTAGTCCTCGAAGGTCTTGCTTTTGAGGTCGGGGCCCGGATTGACCCAGCTCATGACAAAAACAGTGCGGCCCTGATCCACGAGCCAGTGAATGAAAGAGTTCTGCGGCTGCAAATCGAGAATGTAAAATTTGTTGATCCATGGCGGCACGATGAGCATCGGGGTCTTCGCCACGGTTTCGGTCGTGGGCGCGTACTGGATCAGCTGGAAGATCTCGTTCTGGAAGACGACCTTGCCGGGCGTCGTCGCAATATTCTCGCCGAGTTTGAAAAAATCGAGGTCGGCCTGACGGATCGATAACTCGCCATGGCCGCGGTCGATGTCCTCAAGCAGGTTCTTCAATCCCTTTAGAAGGTTTTCGCCTTTCGACTCGAGCGTCGCTTCAATGACTTCCGGATTGAGCATCGCGAAATTCGTCGGCGCAAAGGCATCGATGAATTGCCGGGTGAAGAATTCCGCCTTTTTCTTTTCGTGCTCGTCCTCGAATTCGAGCTGGCCGATGGTTGTCTCAAGCCAGTGTGCGAAAATGAGATAGGATTGCTTGACGAAATCCAGCATGGGATTTTCGTTCCACGCCGGATGCGCAAAGCGCTTGTCGCCGCTTGCCGGTGAGATGGCGGGGTTCACCTCTTCGCCAGCCATCTTCCGGGACATGGTGGCCATCATCTTGGCGTAGTCGCCCCAGAGATTGAACTGGCGCTGCATGACGGTGCCCGGATCGACAGACAATCCCTTGAGCATCTCCTGAAAGGCTTCGCCGACATTCATCGGGTCTGACGGGATTTCGCCGGTCAGACGGCGCATATCCTGATTGCGGACAGCAAATTCGCGAATGACTTCCTGGCTTCTGCCGCTGACCTCAGTGAGATACGAGGAAAGAGCGTCGAAATCCTGATAGAGTGAGCGGGGAGGGGCCGCCGCTTCAGGCCCCTTTGGAGCTGCCTTCTTTGGGGACGCCTTTTTAGGAGCCAGATGAGGTTCAGGCGCGGGCTCCGGGTCTTTTTTCGGGGCCGAGGTGGCCTTTTTGGCCCGCTTTACGGGGGCCTTTGGCGCCGCCTTTTTCTTCTTCTTGGCAGGACTTTTTTTCTCTGATTTTTCTTTCACTTGCGCCATACGCCCGGTTAAGGGTTAAAGAAGTCTTGTTGTTTGGTGGTCTGTCGCCCTTATAGGATGGCCTTGTGTCCGGTGTAAAACGATCTCAGCCGTGGGCTTTATCCCTCAGTGTGGGAGTTCTGGCGCTTACAGGATGCGAGTCCGGCGATCTTGCCCGCTTTGCGCCCCCCGGCATCGTCAAATATGAGGACCTCGCTGGCGATCAGGAGATGAATCCCGCGGTCGCGGAGCGTATCGCCGAACGCCGCGAGGAGAAGGACGCAGGCAAGTTTCCCAACCTCTCTCAGGCCCCTACGGAAAAAGACCGTCCGGCGAAAAGGCCGGCTATGGAAGTCGATGCGGAAACGGGCGCGCTAGTTGACGCCCGCACCCTGCTGGCCGAAGAGGTGGCCTCAGACCGGGCGGAGGTGGAAGCCGAACTCGGCCGCGACCTTTCGGCTGAAGGCGAGGCGCTAAAAGAGCGGCTTGAAGCCGATAGCGCCGCTGCGGCGCGGGAGCGGCGTGAGACGCTGACGGCGCCCGAAATCGAAAACTGATCCGACGATCTATCGTTTGACCAACATACGGAAAGAGTGACCATGGCCGCTGACGAAAAATTCCTAGACCGTGTCCTGACAATGGAAGTGGGCCGCTGCACCGAGGCTGCGGCGGTCGCCGCCTCGACGATGATTGGCCATGGCGACAAGGAAGGGGCCGACCAGGCCGCGGTCACCGCGCTGCGCGAAGCGTTCAACAAGCTCCATATTCAAGGCACCGTGGTGATCGGAGAGGGTGAACGCGACGAGGCGCCAATGCTCTATATTGGCGAGAAAGTCGGTTTGGGCGACGGCCCGAAAGTCGACATTGCGCTCGATCCGCTCGAAGGCACGACGCTCACCGCGAAAGCTATGTCGAACGCACTCGCCGTCGTCGCCATGGCCCAGGGCGGCACGCTGCTTCATGCGCCCGACGTTTATATGGACAAGATCGCTTGCGGACCCGGCTATCCTGACGGTGTGATCGATCTCGATGCTTCCGTTGAGGACAATATCGCATCGCTTGCGAAAGCGAAAAATGTCGGTACGGACGACATCACGCTCTGCATTCTCGATCGCGACCGGCACCAGCATCTCATCGACGGCGCTCGCAAGATGGGCTCGCGCGTCTTTCTTATTCCTGACGGCGATGTTGCTGGCGTTTTCCACACGACAGAAAGCCATACCGGCATCGATCTTTATGTGGGGTCCGGCGGCGCGCCCGAAGGCGTTCTGGCTGCTGCGGCGCTGCGCTGCGTCGGCGGTCAGATGCAGGGCCGTTTGTTGTTCCGCAATGACGACGAACGCGGCCGCGCCGAGCGTATCGGCATTACCGATCTCAATCGTAAATACGGTCTGATGGATCTGGCGTCCGGCGACGTCATTTTC
>JAUIEG010000401.1 GCA_030428745.1 Alphaproteobacteria bacterium | reverse complement strand
GTTATCTGAAAATCATTCTTGTCGTGTTTGTCGGGCTTCAGGGCCTCACCTACGCCGCCGGAAACATCATCAACTGGGAGGAAGCGAAAGGCTTTGTCGGCTATGTTTTATCGCTTGAGGGTCATGAGGTTTATCCCAATGACCTCGCACCGGCGATCACCAGTCCGGCGCTGGTCACGCTTACATTGATGGTCATTGTCACATGCGAATTTCTGGTGGGTGCAGTGTCGATGATCGGCGCGATGAAAATGCTGGGCGCAGCCGGCAAGCCCGCCGATCAGTTCAATGCCTCCAAGAGTTTCGCTATTTTGGGGTGCGGCATCGGCGTCGCCCTGTGGTTCGGCTTGTTCACCGTTGTAGGCGGCGGCATTCTCGGCATGTGGCAGACGCCGCTTGGCGACGGGTCCATGGACGGCGCCTTCATCTATTTCATGTCGAGCGGGCTAGTGATGGTGTTTGTGGCGATGAGGGACGATTAGGCGCTTAGTCGTCACCGACCAACGCAGCGTCTGAACCCTCACGCCACCAGTCGCCAAATCCATTCTCGATACGATATGTAAGAGTCTCCCATTTTGCATCCAAAATGGAGACTTTCATCCCGAAAATATCCATTGGCGCTTCGTTGGAGGTAAACAGGACTGTAAGATTGAAGAGGCCGATCTTCTGCTGTTGCGCTAGCACAGCATCAATCCCGCCCGCTTTCATTAACTCCCGCGTATCTTCTGCTGGAACAAGCCAGCTTCCTCTAAGCTTCATGGCTTGTTCATTCCATCCTTCAGTAAATACGCTAATTCCTGGCAGCGGCGTATTCCCGTCACGAAAAAACATTTCAGCAAGATATGACTCGCTCTCATATGGCGCAGTTTCAATCTCACCTTCTTGCTTCGTCTCCTGGGCCCCAGACCGACGGCTCACCCAACTATCAAAGGCGCCATCCTTATTGCGATCAACAAGACAATTCGCAGCTGGCGTAAAAGGCGCCCGTTTGGAGGGCTCATCAAACAGACAAATTGCAGGCGACTTATCAATCAAAAGCATATCGAACGTGTCGTCAGCCTGAAAAGTCCGGGCCTTTCCACGCTTCCCGACATGAACGTCAGCACCAAGGCGCAGTCTCCGTAGACGATGGAATGCGGTTTCCCGATAGAATCTCCACGTTTTTCCATCAAGCATGTACGTTTCACCAAGTGCGGGAGTCGATTTCACGCCAGCTGCTTCAGATGCAATGGAAATACCGAACTGCTGAAAATCAGTACGCATGCCAGCAGCCCCCTCCGCCGCCACAAAAGCCGTATTGAAGCGATACTCCTCCAGCTGATCTTCCGCTTTGGCGTACTGTGCACTGAAAAGTGTTATGGCCAGACCGCTGACAATAAAAAACTTTTTCATAAAGCCCCCGCTGATTGGCTCCATACAGATAGCGGAAACTGGATTAAAAGGAAACGTTAGCATCCGCTCACCCGATACGTGCAGCGCCGCGCGCCAGCGAGGATATGTTCCTCGCGGGTGACGCTTGCGCCTTTGCCGAGCACGTCGGAAAAAACTTTCAGCTCGCCGGCGCAAAGGCCCGTGCACGCCTTCGCCGCCGAACAGATGGGGCAATGGTTCTCGATCAACAGCCAGTCGCGCCCGTCCTTTTTCGCTTCGGCCATATAGCCTTCGTCCGACCGCGCCTTGGCGAGTTTTTTGACGCGCTCGCCGAGCGTTTTGGCGCTGGATAATTTTTCGCCATAGGCGGCGCGCTGCATGTCGCCATGTTTTTTGATAAACTTTTGCAGACCTTCGGCGCCGAAAAGTTCTTCGACCGACTGGATCATCTCGACGGCCAGCGACTGATGCGCATCGGGAAAGACCCGCGCCGAGGCGTCTGTCAGCGACCAGTATTTCACCGGCCGCCCCCGCCCCTTCGCTTCGGAGCGCGCCGCAACCAGCCCCTCTTCTTCAAGCGCATAGAGTTGCAGGCGCGCGGCCATGGGCGTGACGCCCAGCGCCGGACCAATGTCAGAGGCCGACAGCGCGCCCTCCCGTTTCAACATGTCGAGAATGGCGCTGCGCGTCGCGCCGGCCTCCGCCCCCGAAGCGGCGGAGGTTGCTTTTCTTTTGGGCTTATCGGTTTTGCCGATTTGCTTGTTCGATATTTTGCTCATCCTTTATTTATAAAAGTTCTTGCTTTCAAAAACAAGCCGGAATATTAAAAGCATATTCTTTCATAAATAAAGGAGGCGACAATGACGAAAGAACAGGAGAAACCCCGCATAGAACATGTAAATCTGGTGGTGACCGCCATCGACCCGACCGTGAAGTTCCTCAAATCCGCCTTTCCCCATTGGGATATCCGCGGCGAAGGCGGCGGCGAATGGGCGGGCGTGCCGCGCCGCTGGGTGCATGTGGGCGATGACGGCAATTACCTCACGCTCAATGAATTCCTGTTGCCGGAAGCGGCGCGCGGGCGTCACCGCGAATTGCAGAGCTCAGAGCCCGGCCTTGCGCATATCGGTTTTGAAGTCGCCGACCTCAATGCCGTCGTCGACCGGCTGAAAGAAGCCGGTTACGAACCGCACCATCTGGGCGAGGACCATCCCCATCGCCGTAATCTCTATTACATCGACGCAGAAGGCCTTGAATTCGAATTTGTCGAATATTCAAGCGACGTCCCCGCTGAAAAAAATCTTTATCAATAGGAGGCGGTGATGACGCACATAAAAACCATGCATGACGGCGGCGGCTACGCCGAATCCTTACGCCGTTTGATGGAGCGTAAGAAGAAATGACAACGCTCGCCATTCTCGGCTCGAGCCGCGCCGACGGAGAAACGGCGCGGCTTCTCAACGCTGTCCTCTCTCACCTCCCCCATGCGGAGATGATTGATTTGAACGCCCTGCAAATCGGGCCTTACTCCTACAGCCACGCAAACGCTGATGACGATTTCCTGCCGCTGGCGCGGGCGATGCTGAAAGCAAAGGCGATTGTGCTCGCCAGTCCCGTCTACTGGTACGCCATGAGCGCGCAGATGAAGATTTTCTTCGACCGCCTCACCGACCTTACCGATCCGCCCTACAAGACCATCGGCAAGCAGCTTATGGGCAAGACGCTTTTCACGGTGGCGACCGGCGGCAGCCCGCAAGCGCCGGAGTGTTTCCTCCCTCCTTTTGAGGACACGGCTGGTTATTTCAATATGCGCTGGGGCGGGATGCTCTATCGCCGCGGCGCCGACAGCCTGACGGAACAGGACCTCGCGGAAGCAAAGGCGTTCGCCGACGAGATAAAGGCTGCGCAGACCGTTATTGGCGCGGTCGCCTAAAAAACTTTTTTCCGGCGCGAAAACGCCTCAATCTTCCGCGACCCTGTCCTCCGGTTAAGGCGTTCACGCGCCTTTCATGGGGGAGATGAAAAAGATGGCCTTACGCCGTCCCAATATAGCTGCGCCATCCGCTTTCACGCGACTTTCTGCGCCGCATAGCTTTCCATCCTTCCCCTGTGATCTGCATCACTCATCTGCGCCCGCCGGACAGGCTAGTCTTTCTCCATCAGGCAAGGGCA
>JAUIEG010000400.1 GCA_030428745.1 Alphaproteobacteria bacterium | reverse complement strand
TAAATCCCGGCGAAAGAGACGACGGCGTTGCGTAACGGCTTGATATAGGAATTGCGGTCGCCGCGTGAAAAGGGCGGCAACAATGTGTCGATGCCGATAAAGGCCGGGCGAATAAAAATCGCGGCGGCGATGGCGAGCGAGGCGAGCCCCCCAAGCCATTGCAACTCCGCCCGCCAAAGCGCGCCAGCGGGACTTGCAACGGCGCCCTCATGGGAAAGCCAGGCGCCGGTGGTGGTCATCGCCGAGACGGACTCGAAATAGGCGTCGGCGAAAGAAAGCCCCTCCGCCATGATCGGCAGCGCTGCAAAAGCTGGAATCAGCGCCCACCAGATCAGAACGACGGAAAGCGCGCCGCGAAAACCGGATGGATAGCGCTTTCCCATAGACGCGACATAAGCGCCGGCGCCGAACAAGAGGCAGGTGGAGAGGGCGAAAAGATATGCGCCCGCGCTTTCTTCCGCGCCAGCCAATGCGAGCAGCAGGGGCGCCAGCATGGCCCCGGCGATGATGAATAACAGGGTCGCCGTCGTGCGTAGAATGCTGGTAAGCGCCATGCCGGCCTAGAAATATTCGATGCTGACGCGGAACATCTGCTCCACATCTTTCACATTCTCGCGCATGGACATCAGCACCACCCGGTCCCCGGCGTTAATCACCATCTCACCAGTGGGCATCTGCACTTCATTGTCGCGATAAACAGCGCCGATCATGACGCCTTCGGGCAGATTTGCCTCCCGCAAAGGCTTGCCCACAAGCGGTGAGGTTTCAAGCGCAATGGCGTCAATCAGCTCCGCATCGCCATCGGACAGCGAATAGACGCCTTTGATGCGCCCACGGCGAATATGCTGGAGGATCGTCGAGATCGTGGTTGCCCGCGGATCCACATAGCGATCGACACCCACCGCCTCTGTGATCGGACCGTAATCCTGATCATTGATCAAGGCTAAAGAGCGGCGCGAGCCTTCTCGTTTGGCCACGACTGAGGTCAGAATATTGACCTGGTCATTGTCGGTGACGGAAACAACGGTTTCGGCGTCGGCGACGCCAGCCTCGCGCAAGATGGCGCGGTCTAGACCATCGCCCTGCAACACAATCGTGCGTTCAAGCTCTTCGGCGATCTCCTCGGCGCGTTTTCTGTCGCGCTCGATGAGGCGGATTTTCATATTGCCGGTCTTCTCAAGCCCCTTGGCGACAAAGAGCCCGACATTGCCGCCGCCGACAATAATGACCCGGCGCGCAACGCGTCCCGCCTCGCCCATGATTTCAAGCGCACGGGCGACATCATTGCGGTCAGCGATAAAGTAGACACGGTCGCCGGGCTCCAGCATGTCGCCTGAATGCGCCCGCCACATGCTGTCACGCCGTTTGATGCCGACAATCGTGATCTTCAGATCGGGAAACAGCTCCGCTACCTGGCGCAACGGCGTGTTGACGATCGGGCAGTCCTCACGCAGCTTCACGCCCACCGCCCAGACCCGTCCATCAACGAACGCTTTCGTCTCGAAAGCGCCGGGTGTGATCATGCGCTGGATGATCGCCTCGGAGACTTCGCGCTCCGGCGAAATGACGACATCGATGGGAAGATGATTGCGCGAGAAAATGTCGGAATAGCTCGGATCGAGATAGCCCTGCGCGCGCACACGGGCGATTTTCGTCGGCACGTTGAACAGGGAATGGGCGATCTGGCAGGCCACCATGTTCACTTCATCGGAAAAAGTGACGGCGATGATCATGTCAGCTTCGCGGGCGCCGGCTTCCTCGAGCGTCTGCGGATAAGCGCCGTTGCCGACAATGCCGCGCACGTCCAGCCGCTCGGTGACAGCGCGCACGAGTTCTTTTGACTGGTCGACGACCGTCACTTCATTATTCTCTGCGGAAAGACGCCGCGCGATGCCGACGCCAACGCGGCCGGCGCCGCAAACGATCACGCGCATGGTCTTTTATTCCTCATATTTGACCTGGCCTTATAAGCCGGATGTCAGGCGCTTTCCACGCGCATTTGTCCATTGACGCCGAGCGCTTTGAGCTTCCGGTGGAGCGCGGAGCGCTCCATACCGATAAAGGCCGCCGTCCGGGAGATATTGCCGCCGAATCGGTTGATCTGCGCAATCAAATATTCACGCTCGAACCGTTCGCGCGCCTCGCGCAGGGGCAGTGTGATGATTTGCTCAAGTCCCTCGCCCGCCGGAATCGTCAGTCCTGAATCCATGACTTCCGTCGGCAGATGCTCGCAGGTGATTTCAATCTCCGGATCGCGCCCCATCAGAATAAGGGTCCTTTCGATCACGTTCCGAAGCTGGCGCACATTGCCGGGCCATGCGCACGCCTGAAGCGCGGCCATCGCCTCCGCCGACAGGGGCCGTTTCGGCAGACCCGAAGACTTCGCGATGCGGTCGACGAAAAAGGCGGTGAGCGACGGGATATCCTCGCGGCGTTCATCAAGACCCGGCGCATTAATCGATACGACATTGAGACGATGGAAGAGATCTTCGCGAAACTTGCCTTCGCTGGCCAGCCCGAGCAGATCATTGGACGTCGTTGAAACAATCCGCACGTCTACTTCGACCGCTTTCTGGCCGCCGACGCGTTTGAAGCGTTGTTCCACCAGAACGCGCAGGATCTTGCCTTGGGTTTCCAGCGGCATGTCCGAAATCTCATCGAACATGAGCGTACCGCCATGGGCCTTTTCCATTAGGCCGATCATCTGTGTATCGCCATTTTCCCCTTCAATGCCGAACAGCTCCTCCTCCATGCGGTCCGGCGCGATGGAAGCAGCGCTGGCGACAACAAAAGGACGGTTCTGCCGGTTAGAACGCGCATGAAGAAGCCGCGCAATCATTTCCTTGCCCGACCCCGGCGGGCCCGAAATCAGCACACGAGAGCGTGCGTCAGCGACGCGTTCGATGACATTGCGCAAGGATGCGACCGCGGCGGAAGAGCCCACCAGCCCCCAATCCGGCGCACGCTCGCGAAGCTCGGAAACTTCGCGGGTCAGGCGCGCCGCTTCAAGTGCGCGATTGACAGCAAGGATCAGCCGGTCGGCGTTGAACGGCTTTTCGACGAAGTCATAGGCGCCTTTCTTGATCGCAGCGACTGCCGTTTCGATTGTTCCGTGTCCGGAAATAATGACGACAGGAAGATCGGGATGAATCTTCTTCAGACTTTCAAGAATTTCGATCCCGTCCATTTCCGAGTTCTGAAGCCAGACATCGAGAATAACGAGCGACGGCAAACGATCGCGTACCGCGGCGAGCGCCGCCGTCGAATTCGCCGCCATCCGAGGCGCGAAACCCTCATCCTCAAGGATGCCCGAGATTAGCTCGCGAATGTCTTCTTCGTCGTCAACGACCAGAACATCAATACTCATATAATCCCTACGCCTTCTTCCCTGCTTCTATTCCGCCGCGGCGGTAATTTGCGCCGCGCTTTGCGCCCCTGCCCGTTGCAATGAAATCGTAATCCGCGCGCCCGTTTCGCCGAGGCTTGCATCGTCGGCGAATTCAAGCGACCCGCCATGCTCCTCAGCGACCTTTTTCACGA
>JAUIEG010000399.1 GCA_030428745.1 Alphaproteobacteria bacterium | reverse complement strand
CGGAAGGCCGCGTCCGGCGCGAAGTGATATTGCAGCGTCAATGTCGGCGGCAACACCATGGCGTCGGCGATTTCGCCAAGGCCGGCCAGCGCGCCTTCACCGGAAACATCATGCGGGCTCGTCGCCAGGATGAGTTCAGCGCCGATATTGTCGGTGAGGAAATAGGTGAAATCGAGTTCCGGCACGATGGCGTCGTCAACGGAGACCGTAGCCGTCGGGAAAGTCGGGAGAACGGCGCCCGAATCTTCATTCGGGGCGACCATGATGCCGCGAAGGCGAACAAGCAGGTCGCCCTGCTCAGCGGCGGCGGGGGCCGAGATTGCAGAAAGGATAGCGGCGGCGGAAAGGAGAGTAGTGCGCATTTGAATGCCCCTCTTGATTAACTTCGTCCGGACATTGCGCCTCGTGGTTCAAAAAAAATTGATCTGCGTCAGGAGTGACTGCACAGAATGTCGCAACCGAGTGTTCATACTTATCGACCCGGCTGTTGGGCGCACGCATAATACGCAAAACTACGTAGAAGGAGGACAAGAATGATTATCGTTTCAGGCAAAGCGACACTGAAACCCGGCGGACTGGAAAAGGTCCAAAAGGAGATGGCGACCGTTATCGCCGCGACACGCGCCGAACAGGGATGCATCGACTATTCCTACGGCGCCGATGTGACGGAGCCGGATACGATCCTCATTCTTGAATATTGGGAAAGCTGGGAGGCGCTTCAGGCGCACACGACACAGCCGCATATGGGTGTGTGGATGACGAAGCTTGGAGAAGTCGGCGTTGTCTCGCAATCGATTCGATTCATCGAAGCGGGCGAAGAACGCAATCTGATGGGATGACGCCATGATCATCGTCAGCGGCCGCGTCGTCGTGAAAGAGGGCGCACTTCAAAAGCTGCGTCCCGTCATGCAGGCGATGCTGTCGGCAAGCCGGGCTGAACCGGGATGCATTGAATATTATTACGGCCCGGATATGTCCGACCCGAACGCGTTTCTCGTTCTGGAAAAATGGGAAAGCTGGGACGCGCTCGACGCCCATTTCGGTACGCCGCATCTCAAAGCCTGGCGCGCAGCGCTGAACGGCGCAGGGCTTGTCTCTCGCGAACTTGTCGCCGCCGACGGCGATGTCACCAGAAACGTTTAGAGCTGCTTCAGAAGATCCTGCGCAAAGATCGACAAGGTGTCGTCGCGCGCGCCCATGATGACGATGCGGTCGCCGGGTTTTGCAAGTTTCAACAGCGCTGCGCCGCAATCATCGCGCGTCGCCAGCGTCTCAGCGTTGCGGCCCGCGGCGACAACGCCCGCCGCGATGTCCTTGCTGGAGACGGACCGGTCCACCGTGCCGCCGAAATAAACGGGCTCCGGCATGAACAGCACATCGCCCGGCGCAAGCAGTGACGCAAAAGTCTCGATAAACTCATCCTTCATGAGCCGCAAAGGCCCGAAGCCATGCGGCTGAAACATCACCAGCAAGCGCCCCGGAAATTCATGCAGGGTTTTGAGACTTGCGGTTATCTTGTCCGGGTTGTGGCCGAAATCGTCAATCACGGTGACGCCGTTCGCCTCACCCACATATTCGAGCCGGCGCCGGACGCCTTCAAACTCGCCTAAGGCTTTCGCAGCGTCCTCAAGAGAAACCCCGCATGCGCCCGACGCTGCAATCGCCGCCAGTGCGTTGGAAACATTATGCCGTCCTGGCATCTTCAACGCCACGGATGCGCGCGCGCCATCGCTGCGGACAATATTGAAGGAAACGCCGAAGGGCTCCGGCTTGATATGGTCGGCAAAAAGATTGGCGCGAGGATCAACCAGCGAATAGGTAATCCGCCCCTGAATGCGCTCAGCTGCAAGGCGCGCCGTCTCGTCATTGTCGAGATTCAAGACCGCTGTTTCGGCGTCGCCGATAAATCCGCCAAACAAGGCGCGAAGCTCGTCCATGGTCTTGTGATCAAGGGAGATATTGTTCAGCACCGCAATTTTTGGATGGAACATGGCGATGGAGCCGTCGCTTTCGTCGACTTCCGAAACAAACGCCTCGCCCTCACCGACAAGCGCGCTCGCGAACAGCGCGTCAGGCTTGACGAAGTTTTTCATGACGGCGCCATTCATCACGGTCGGAGACTTTCCGGCGTGATGCAAAATCCATCCGATCATGCCCGTCGTGGTCGACTTGCCGCTGGTGCCCGCAACGCCGATAGGGCGTTCAGACTCGTTGAAAAGCTGCGCCAGCAATTGCGCGCGCGACAGCCGCGCGGCGCCCGCCTCTTTCGCCGCAACGACATCGGGGACCGTGTCCTCCACCGCCGCCGAAGCGACCAGAATCTGGGAAGGCCGGGTGACGCCGGAGCCGTCCTGTGCGTGGAGCGCGATGCCGAGGCTTTTCAGATAATCGAATTTCGCGCCGGTCCGGCCCTGATCGAGCGCCCGGTCCGAGCCCTCCACATGGGCCCCGCGCGCCTTGACGATCATGGCGAGCGGCAACATGCCCGACCCGCCGATTCCGCAGAAGAAATAGTCTTTTGAATGCGTCATGGAAGGACAGATAAACCGCGAATCTTCAAATTTTGTAAGCTTAGTTTTGGTAGGCCTATGACCTGACAATACAGGACCAATTTGAAGGCGCCCAAAAGGATTCGTTTATGGCGTGCGAAACTGGATCGTACCCACTGGCCCAGCCGGCCATGGTTAGAGCCAAAAACACAATGGCTAGTAGCGCTGCCCTTGTCTTTTGTCTCCGTGAAAAATCAGAAACTTTTGGTTGATCTACCATGGCGCATCCAAATTAGAGTATTGAGCTAAGCATGGCCACTGAAAAAACAAGCATTGCCCTTGTCTGCCCCGGCGGGCCCATCACGCGTGACCTTGCGGCGAAAACCGCAGATGTTGCGGCGGCGCGCTTTGGCGACTCCGTTCAGCTTCATTTCCATGATCAATGCTTCGCTCATGCGGGACATTTCGCCGGCATTGATGCAGCGCGCAGCGCCGCCTTCCTTGAAGCCGCCAATGATCCAAAAGTCGACGCCGTCTGGTTCGGACGCGGCGGCTACGGCGCCTGCCGTCTCGACGAGGCGCTTTTCGCGAAGCTGAACGAGCATGCGCGCGCCAAAACCTATTTCGGTTATTCCGACAACGGGTTTCTCCTGGCGCGTCTCTACAAGAAAAAAATCGGTCGTCAGGTGCACGGGCCTATCCCGACGGACCTCACTCGCGAGGGCGGCGAAGAGGCGATTGCGCGCGCCCTTTCCTGGCTTGTGCTTGGCGACGACGCCGGCGTTGAACCCACAGCGACGACCGGCAATCCTTGCGTAGCGTTCAACATCACCGTCCTTGCCCACCTCGCCGGCACAAACTGGATGCCCGATCTCACCGGCCATATCGTCATGCTCGAGGATGTGGGCGAATATCTCTACGCCACCGACCGCGCCATGTTTTCCATCATGGGCGACAAAAACATTCTGAGCGCCGCCGGCATCATGCTGGGGCGTCTCAGCGATGTTCCGGAAAATGATCGCCCTTTCGGATCGAGCGAAGAAGAACTCGTCAAATATT
>JAUIEG010000398.1 GCA_030428745.1 Alphaproteobacteria bacterium | reverse complement strand
CAAACTGGCGGATCGGTATCGGTGACGTTTTGGACACCCACCGACAGGCTCATATTATCATCTGCATTGAAGTCGAAAACATAGGTCGCCTGGAGGTCGAGATATAACCTGTCACTGATGGTGTTCGTGCCTTCAGGTCCGAAGGGAATGCCGGGATTGTCACAGAGATCGAGAACGCCCGGTAGGAAGGCGAAGCTCGCCGTCAAACCGCCGCAGCGCTCATCAAGCTCGCTCACATAGCTGAGCGTCACCCCGCCAGAGAACGGACCTGTTTCCAGTCGCGTGGTCAGCACAGATTTGAATTGCGGGAAGCCGCGACCGACTTCTCCCATTTCAGTTCCTTCACGCGAGGTCATGGCAATCGTGCCATCCGCCCGGGTTTCGGTTTCTGTGTATTTCAGAAGGTAGTTGTTCACCCAATTGACGTGAATTTGACCAAAGGCGAATTCAGGCGTCGAAAACGCGATCGATCCGTCCAAGCCGCTTGTCGACACGCCGTCGATATTATTGGTGCGAATATCAACGCCGGTGATTTCGCCGGATACAGCGTCACGGGTCACAAGATCACAATACTTGGCGTCGAGTGTCGCCGCACATTGTGAAACAACCACGTCTGCAATCGGCACGTTCACAGCATCTTCAATTTTGATGTTGTAGTAATTGAAGTCGAACACGAAGCGATCAAGACCAAGGAGCTCAGATGCGTCCCAGGTCAAACCCGCCGTGTAGTTTCTGGATTTTTCCGGCTCGAGGTTTTGGTTGCCGCCGAGAGTGACGGGATAGAATGGCAACATCGCCATGAAGCCGCTCGGAACGCCAAGCGTGGCGCAGTTCGCGGCGATCTCGCCGGTGGCGTTGGAACATGCGTCATTAACCTGCGTTTCGGTTTTGATGACAGTATTAAAGAGCTCACCGATATTCGGCGCACGAAAGCCAGTAGAATAGTTGGCGCGTAACGTCAGCGTTTCGATTGGCGTCGCTTTTAAGCCGGCGCTGTAGACTGTGCTCGTGGAGAACTCAGAATAATCAGAAACGCGCACCGATCCGATGAGGTCGAGCATCGGAAGCACCGGAGCAACAACTTCTCCATATATTTCGAGCGCTTCAAAAGAGCCATCCGTAGAGCGGCTGAGTGCACGCTCATCCGGCAAAAAGTATCCGGACTCTTCGCGATACTCGATACCTGCAGCCACACCGATGGGTCCGCCTGGGAGACTGAACACCGAACCAGAGATATTGGCGCTGAAGTCTTGGATTTTCTGCTGGCTCTGGCTCACTTGCGTGTAGGTTATGTAGTCGAGCATTTCAGGCGTCAGGCCATTGGCCCCGCCGAACAGGTTGATCGGAACGCAGCCCGGCGTTGAGTCGCATATAGCGGATGGTCCCGCGCCGAGTGCAATATGCTGATCAAAGAGACTGTTATACTGATACTGAACGGCTTTGCTCTGGAACAAGCCTGCGTTTACATCCCAGTACCAATCGGAGTCGGCGAGCTCAAACTGTCCTTCAAGGCCGCCATAGATATGCCAAGTGTCGACATTTTGTTCAAAGCTCCGAAGCCCTACTTCTAGTGGACGTAGGAATGCCTTCACATTCGTCTGCCCAGGACCCATGCCAATGTCAAAACCAAACGGGTTATATTCCTGATCGGCGGGAATAAAGATGTTGGTTAGAAAGGGGCTTGATCCTGTACCGAGGTTGAGCGGCGCAGGCGCCGCTTGGCTGGCTGACTGGCGGTTTGTGAACGCCGCCATAAATTTAGCAACGACCGCGTCCGTCAGATCATACTCACCTTTGACCAATGCGCTAATGCGCTTGCTGGGATTTAAGGCGTTGTTGTCCGGCTGCCAGTTGTAACGGTCCGGCGTGCCGAAAGAATGGAAGTCGCCGCTATTGGGCATAAGCGGATTATAGTCCGGCAAACCGCCATTACTCGCGCCCGTATTCACAACCCCATCGTTTAACGTGATATAATTAGACAAGCCGGTAGTAGGATGGGTGAAAAGATATACGCCCTGCGGTGTGTTGCTGCTAAGGCCGCCTTCATAACCTGGAATCGCATAGCGCGTGATATCGCGATCATTCGCCGAGACTTTGGCCAAGTCGACATAGTTGATCGAAGCGAACATCCGGCCCCGCTCGGACTCCGCTCCGAAAGAGACGTCATAAGTTTGGCTTCCACCGTCACCCTGTCCAAAGGCGCCGTAATAGGCAGACGCTTTGAAGCCGTCATAATTCGTACGGGTCTTAATGTTGACGACGCCGCCAATGGCGTCTGAGCCGTAGATCGTTGATGCGCCGTCGAGAAGCACCTCAACCGAACCGATCGCGCTTTGCGGAATCGTATTTAAGTCGACCGACCCGCCAACGCCGCTCGCTGATGAGTTCTTCACCCAACGTCGGCCGTCCACAAGGATAAGGGTTCGCTTGGGTTGAAGGTAACGAAGATCTATTTCCATCGCGCCAGCGCCGAGGCCCGATCCGTCGCCAGGATTGCCAATGTTGCCGGGCGTGTTATTCGTCCGGTTGATCGCGGACCCGTTGGCGGGAATTTTTTGCAGATATTCGCCAAAGCTGGCGTCTCCAGAATTCTCAAAATCTTCGTATGAGAAAACCTGAACCGGCGAACGCGCTTCAAGCGGATCTTGTCTAACCCGCGATCCGGTGACGACTATACTGTCGCCAGAGCGGTTCTCTGAAACATTGTCGCCAGCATCATCGGCCTGTGCGTACACATTTGATGTCGCCATTAGCAACGCAACGCATGCCCCGTAGAGTATTTTACGCGGATTTGAACGATTTACTGAGTTAATCATAAGCCCCTCCAGTGTTAGATATGACGGCAGGCCCATAGTCGTTTCCAACTTTCCCCTAGTCGTTTCCAACTTTAGATTCTCAATCATTCGCATCTAAACCGCGCGATATTCTGATCAAGTGAACCGTAGGTATAGCAATAACGTCGATGATATCGGCAAGAACCTTGCCTCTCCATCTACAAATGCTCATGCGACATCCGAGAACTATTCATACATCGAAGCTTGTGAGTCGCTATTTGTTATGCCGATCATCGGCTGATGCAGCAAAAAATATTTGCCTGATTATCAATCCGGACGTCTCCCGTTAAAACGGCGACAAAAATGAGGCCGGAACACCAGAAGCTCGGTCATGGCCGTCTCATGCGCTGACCAAGCATGAATACTATTGGCTAAATGTATGACCAAGAAAGGATACTTAGCAGACTGATATTGTTGAAATATGGAATCGAAGAAGCACCCTTCTCGAATACGGGAACCAGCCTGACTCGCTGTTTTGCCAATCAACGCCTAAAAAAATCACGATGACGCTTCGAAAAGAGCCAATATAGACGGGACTGAATTCTGTGGCAAACGTCGCGCCCATACATAAAGCCAATCCGCTGGCCCCTGGGCTTGATAACCTACTGTTCAATTGTATTGGCGCGCGTTCCGGCGAAACTCTCGCCATCATTTCCGAGCAACAACGAAACGACTACTACTCACAGTCGCTGGCGGGAGTAATTACAGCGCACGCCAGGC
>JAUIEG010000397.1 GCA_030428745.1 Alphaproteobacteria bacterium | reverse complement strand
CATCTTCGCCGTGGCTTTGTGAGGCAGGATTGTTTTCACACCCTCGCCCGTATACCCGCCGTAAATGCCGTCGATGTTCAATGTCGGCGTATAAATCAGGTTACGGATCGTTTCTTCACCATCCATGCCGTCAATCAACCGCTCAACCTTGAAGATTTCTTTCAACTGCGCATCGTTATGCTCGGCAAGCAGGGCTGCGATCAGCGACGCCTCTTCTTCGGTGGGCGGCCTTACGCCATCATAATAGCCGGGAACCAGGATGGTGTTGCCGTCTTCGGAAACCAGCGTCGAGAGCGCCTTCACCAGCCGCCAGACAGGTGAGTCCACAATCGCTTTGTAAGACCCGTGAATTTCGGCCGCTGTCGGTCCGCCCCAGGCGCCGCCGGTCGCCTCAGCCTCGAAATAAACGATGCCCTTGACGCCGAGATTGAGGTTGATGTCGCCTTCGGGGCTTTGCGAGTTGAAAGGGAAGATGACGCCGTCGGCTGTTTTGAGACGGTCTTCATACTGGTCGATGATTTGCGGATAATGAGGAGAGCCGAGCTCTTCCTCGCCTTCAGCCGCAACCATCAGATTGACCGGCAACGTTCCGTCAACGGCGATGATCGATTCAATTGCATTCAACAGCGCGCGCTCCGGCCCCTTCTGGTTGGTCGCGCCGCGCGCCATGATCACCTTGCCGAGCGCGTGGTCGATGACATTCGCTTCAAATGGCGGGCTCTGCCAGTCTTCCTCGTTCACCGGCTGCACGTCATACATCATGTAAAGCATGAGCGTGCGTTCGGCGCCGGCGTCGTAAAACCCCCACACGCCGGGATGACCGTCCGTTTCCACAATCGCCGTTTCCTGAAAGCCGATGGCCTCAAGGTCGCCGCGCAGGAGTTCCGCCATATCGCGCACGCCGATATTCTGTGCGCTCACCGACGGCTGGCGGAGCCAGCGCTGGATCTTGCCAAGATGGCCCTCGAGATTCTGGTCGATATAGGCGTAAACGGCGGCGTGGTCTCCCTCATAAGCGGGGATCGAAGCCACGTCGAAGGGTTCGGCTTCGGGCAGCGTGAAGTCCGGGCGGGTGAATTCGACGTCAGCCGCCGTCCCATGCCCGGCGGCGTCGCCGCCGGCGTCAGGGGCGCACGCGCCCAGTGTCAAAAGAGCGGCGGCGCCCGCCAGAAACCGTAATGTCATGAAACTTCCCGATGTTTGCTTTTGCCCCAGCTTGCGGTATTTCCCGCCTGCTGGCCAGCCCGGCTCAACATACAGATTTCAGGCCGCCGCTGGTCTGATACACTGGACCTCGCAACACCTACAGGATCGCCCATGAAAGCCCTCATGAAAGCAAAGCCCGAAGAAGGCATCTGGATGGTCGATACGTCGCGACCGGAAGTCGGCGCCAATGATGTGCTGATCCAGGTCAAACGCTCGGCGATCTGCGGCACCGACGTCCATATCTACAATTGGGACGATTGGGCGAAAAAAACGATTCCCGTCCCCATGACCGTGGGCCACGAATTCTCCGGCGAAATTGTCGAGATCGGCGCTGAAGTGCATCTCGAACATTTCAATATGAAGATCGGCGACCGCGTCTCGGCGGAAGGCCATGTCACCTGCGGCTATTGCCGCAACTGCCGCGCCGGCAAACGCCACCTCTGCCGCAACACGGTCGGCGTCGGCGTCAACCGGCCGGGCTCCTTTGCGGAATATGTCGCTGTGCCGGCCTTTAATGTCTACAAGCTGCCCGAAGCCGTCTCCGATGACATGGGCGCAATCTTCGATCCTTACGGCAACGCAACGCATACAGCCCTCGCCTTCGATCTCGTCGGAGAGGATGTCCTGATCACCGGCGCCGGCCCCATAGGCGTCATGGCCGTCGCCATCGCGAAATTCGTCGGCGCCCGCCATGTGGTCATCACTGACGTCAATGATTACCGCCTCGACCTTGCGCGCAAGATGGGCGCGACCCGCGCCGTCAACGTGACGAAAGAAAATCTCCATGATGTGATGGAGGATCTGAAAATGACCGAAGGCTTCGATATCGGCCTTGAAATGTCCGGCGTGCCGACGGCGTTCCAGTCGATGCTCGACACGATGAATCACGGCGGCAAGGTCGCCATGCTCGGCATCATGCCCAACGGCGCCGGCGCCGACTGGGAGAAGGTCATTTTCAAGGGGCTCGACATCAAGGGCATCTATGGCCGGCGCATGTTTGAAACCTGGTACAAGATGGGCGCCATGCTGCAGGCCGGGCTCGACCTGACGCCGATCATCACGCACCGGTTCCCCATCGAGGAATACCAGACCGGTTTTGACATCATGCGCTCCGGCCAGTCGGGCAAAGTCATTCTGGACTGGTGACAGAAACGCCGGAGAAGCCCAAAACGCTGATCATGAATCCGATCCTGAAATTACTCATCGGGCTTTTGGCCGTCGCCGCCATCGGGCTTGCCGCCACGACGATCAAGGATGCGCCAGGCTCTTCGGGCGCCGCCCGGGCAAAACTTCAGGAAAAAGCCGAACAAGCACTCGCTGGCGATGAGAGCGCGCCCGCCTCGGTCATCATGGACGGACAAAAGGCGATCATCACGGGCGCCGCGGTTGACGACGCGGCGCGTCAAGCGCTGATCGACAGCGTCAGCGCATCCGCCGGCCCCGGCGGGCTCTTTGCGGGCGGCGTCACTGCGGTCGACGCAAGCCGGCTCGTTGTGGCGGCGCCTGTTCCCCGCGCCTCGCCTTTCACCTTCATTGCTGAACGTGAAGGCGACGTCGTCTCCTTTTCCGGCAATGTTCCCAATCAGGAAACACGCGATTCCATTTTCCGGCTGGCGGAAAGTCTGTTTCCGGACTCCGAGATCTCCGGCGTTCTTGAGATCGCAGACGGCGCGCCGGCGACAGCGGAGAGCTGGCTCAATGCGGCGGCCGCGTCACTGCGTGCGCTCTCTCACCTGCGCAAAGGAGTCGCACAGGCTAATGACGACGATTTCTTCGTGACTGGCGAAGCGGAAGACGAAACCCGCGCCGCCGCGGCGCGCACCCTGCTCACCGATTTGCCGGACGGATTAAACGGCGCTGCCGATATCGCCATCCGCAAGCCGCCGGCAAGCATCGAAGAGATCATCTCTCTTACGGAGGAAGAAACCACTCCGGACGAGGCGCCTGCATCCAATGCCGGGCAAGCACAGCCTGAAGCGATCGCAACGCAGTCAGAAACGGAGACAGTCCCGCAAGACGACTGCGTCGAGCGCCTTCAAAACGCCATCAATGAGCGGCGCATCGGATTCACCAGCGCCCGGGCGGATATAGACAATCGCTCCCGCGGCCATTTGCGCATCATTGCCGGCGTCTTCGCGGAATGCCCCGCCTCCGTCCGCCTCGCCATTACCGGCCACACCGATTCCAGCGGCAACGCCGCGCGCAATCGCCAGCTTTCTGGCTACCGCGCCGATGCAGTGCGCGCTTTTCTTGTTTCCGTCGGCGCCCCGGCGGACCGCATCACCGCCCGCGGCGTCGGTTCGTCCGAGCCCATTGTCAGCAACCGGACGCCGGAGGGGCGCGAACGCAACCGGCGAATCGAA
>JAUIEG010000396.1 GCA_030428745.1 Alphaproteobacteria bacterium | reverse complement strand
TCACGGCCTATGAAAATGTCGCGCTGCCCATGAAAGTCGCGGGCGTTAACCAAAACCAATACCGGGAAGACGTAAGCGAACTCTTAAATTGGGTGGGTTTGGGGGACCGCATGGACGCCAAACCGCCAACGCTTTCCGGCGGTGAAAAGCAGCGCGTGGCGCTGGCGCGGGCGCTTGTCTCCAAGCCGGACCTCATCCTTGCAGACGAGCCCACAGGCAATGTGGACCCCGCCATGGGCGAGCGTATTATGAAATTGTTTGTAGAGCTTAACAAACTAGGCGCCGCAGTGATTGTCGCAACCCACGACCTTCACCTGGTGCAGTCCATCGGCAAGCCCGTGTTAAGAATTGCTGACGGAAAAGTAACGCGCAGCGCCGGCGCGGGAGGCGCAGCGTAGCATGACGCAGGCGGATGAGCTTGAACCCGAGGACGACGCGGAAGCCGTAAAAGCGCCGCGGCGCAGTATTTTCCGGCGCCAGGCAGCGCCGCTTCTGCCGGAGGCGGGCGCCGCCGGCGCGCCGCTGACCGCTGTTATCGCCGTCATGTCTTTTCTCGCCGTCCTGGCGATGGCCTCACTCCTCATCGTCAATCGTGCGGCCAGCGAATGGACATCGTCCTTGCGCTCGGAGATCACGATTCAGGTCAAAGGCGCGAACGCCGACGAGATTGAGACCGGCGTTGAGGCGGCCTTGCGCATTCTCAATGAAACCGAAGGCGTGATCGAGGCGACTGAAAAAAGCCGCGCCGAAACGGCGGCGCTTCTGGAGCCTTGGCTTGGCCAAGGCAACGCTGAAGCGTTCCTGAATATTCCTGCAATCATCGAAGTGAAAGCCGCCCCGCCCCTGCGTGACAATCTAGACCTCCTGCGCAATCGCATCGTCGCGGCGGCGCCGGGGGCGAGTCTCGACGACCATGCGCGCTGGCATGATCGCCTGTCCGGCGCCGCCCGATCGGGACAGGCGATGGCGTTTGGCGTTTTCCTGCTGGTGATGGGCGCGGCCTGCGCCATTTCAATTTTCGCGGCGCGCGCCGGCCTCGCCGCCAACCACGAAATCGTCTCCGTGCTTCATCTGGTCGGCGCCACCGACGGCTTTATCGCCGCGGAAGTGCAGCGGCGGTTTTTCATCCTGGGCCTTCGGGGGGCGCTACTCGGCCTCTTTGCGGCGCTGGCGGCCTTACTGCTGGCGGGGTTCGCCGTACGTTCGAGCGCCGCCGCGGACAATTTTCTGCCGTCCTTGCGGCTCGGCGGCTGGATGATTCTCTGGCTGGCGGCGGCGCCGGTCGCCACCTGCCTCGTCACGGCGGTGACGGCGCGCCTTACGGTTTTGAAAACCCTGAGCCAGCAATATTAAGCCCTTGCGGGATCAAACGGGCGCGACCGAACGGCGCTGGCACGGGCCGCGACCTTCGGCTAAACTCACCCCCGGGCGGCGCAGGTGAAAGAATATTAGCGTGAGACGGCTGACTGCTTTTTTGACCGGATTGGCGCTGCTCTGGGCAGGCGGGCTTGTCCTGTTTATCGCAGCCCTTCCAAAACCGGCGGATCACGCCCCGGACAAAGTCGAAGGGGTAGCCGTATATACCGGCGGCGGCGGGACGCGTATTTCCACGGCTATGGCGATTTTTGCTGACGGCGCTGGCGAACGCCTCTTGATCTCCGGCGTGCATCCGAACACCTCAGCCGCGCGACTTTCTGAATTCTGGGTCGGTCCCAAAGGCCAGTTTGACTGCTGCGTCGATCTCGGCCGCGAGGCGCTTTCAACAGAAGGCAATGCCGGCGAACTGAACGCCTGGGCGACGTCCCATCGCTTCAGCAATATCATCCTGGTAACGTCCGATTATCACATGCCGCGCGCGCTCGCCGTCACCCGTGCGCGCATGCCGAATGCGACAATCACACCCTATGTTGTCGCCTCCGGCTATCTCAACGATCAAGGCCGGCCAGCTTCCGTTCAGGCAGGTCTTAAACTCGCCGGTGAATATACGAAGTTTCTTTTAGCGCGCGTGAAAGCGTTGATCCCCGTCGGCAATCGCTAACGGCATGACGCAGCGCATCCGCTCGGCGGCCTTTTCGATTTATCTCGTCGTAACGATTCTGGTGATGGGGATCGCATGCCTGCCGGTCATGCTGTTCGGCCGTCACGCCACGCGCGCGACCGTAAAAACATGGTCGCGTCTTGCGCTCTTCGGCCTGCATCAGATCGCCGGGATTTCCTATACTATCGAAGGCGCTGAAAACATGCCGCGAAGCGGCGCGCTGATCGCCGCCAATCATCAATCCATGTGGGAGACGATTGCGCTTTACGCCCTTGCGCCAAAGCCGGTGATGATTTTCAAAAAGGAACTGAAACGCATTCCCATTTACGGCTGGTGGGCCTCATTGGCCGGCAACATCGCTGTAGACCGGAAGGGCGGCGCCAAAGCGCTCCGCGCCATGACGCGTGAAGTCAAGGCGCGCGCCGACGCCGGTGAACAGGTCATCATCTTCCCCGAAGGCACCCGCACACCACTCGGCGAGACCCAAACACTGCAACCCGGGGTCGCCGGGATCTACACTGCGATGGAAGCGCCCTGCACGCCCGTCGCCCATGACAGCGGGCGTTTCTGGCGCCATCCGGGCGGCGAAAAAGTTCCGGGCGTCATCACATTGCGCATTCTGCCCGCCATTCCGGCGGGACTGGACCGCCGGGAGTTTCTGCGCCTGCTCGCCGCCCGGCTTGAGGCCGCACGGCCCGACCTTACGCCAGCGGAGGCGACAGCGAATGGCTGACCGAAAACCAACGCACCATCGCTGGCTCTATATTCCCTGGGGGATCGCCGCCGTCGTCTTTGTCGCTTATCTCATGCTTTGGCGTTACGGCGCTGATGAAATGAAAAAAGCGGTCAATCTCTGGGTCGAGGATCAACGCGCCGCCGGTCTCGACGTTTCCCATGGCGCATTGAAGGCTGACGGATTCCCATTTTTTCTGCGGCTTCATGTTGAAGAGCCGCACATCGCTGCGCCGGGCGCCTGGGCCTGGCGTACAAAGCGGCTCACCATGGACGCGCTTCCCTATGATCTCAACAGATTGATCTTTTCAACGCGCAGCGAACAGACATTGTCGGTTGAAGGTTATGGAAACTGGCGCGTCACGGCGGAGGATTTTCGCGTCTCCATCGCCAATGACAAAAAGCGTGACTGGGTGTTTGCGGCGACGGTCGGCGGCGCAACAGCCAAACGCGAAGAAGACAGCGCGGAAGCCGCGCTCGGCAATCTCGTTATCGACCTTGCGCCGGATGAAGCGGACAGGACTGTGCTGACGTTAAACCTGATGGCGGCGGAAGCGCACATTAACGTCAATCAAACTGAGATCGGCCTCGACAAGTTGCAAGCCGCCCTTTCCGCGAGCGAAATCTACGCTTTGGGCGATGCGGAAATCTGGCGCCAGGCCGACGGCGCGCTCCAGATCAACGGGTTTTTCGCTCAACTCGAAGAAGGCCGCTTCGCTGCGACAGGAACGCTGAAACTCGACGACAAGGGCTCTCCCGAGGGGACGCTGAAGACGGAAATGATCGCCCCTGCGCCGTTTA
>JAUIEG010000395.1 GCA_030428745.1 Alphaproteobacteria bacterium | reverse complement strand
ACGGATCTTCTTCCATTTGGCGCCGAGCGCATCGTCACGCCATGACGCCGGCGTTTCCGGAAACGCCTGAAGATGCACTGACCCGTCATCCGACGGATAACGCGACAGCCACGCTTCTTCCATGGTGAAGACGCAAACCGGAGCGAGCCATGTGACGAGGCGGTCAAACACCTCCGCCATCACCGTGCGCGCGGCGCGGCGGCCTGCATCCTCCGGCCGGTCGCAGTAAAGCGAATCCTTGCGGATATCGAGATAGAAGGCCGACAACTCAAGCGAGGCGAAATCGAGACATTTGCGCCAGACGCCCTTGAAGTCGAACTTTTCATAACCGGCGCGCACTTCGCCATCGAGCACAGCGAGGCGGTGCAGGATGTACCGCTCCAGTTCCGGCATGTCCTTGGGATCGACCCGTTCAGCGTCGGAGAAACCATAGAGGGCGCCAAGCAGGTAACGCAGCGTGTTTCTGAGCTTGCGATAGGAATCGACCGCCGAGCCGATGATTTCCTTGCCGATCCTCAAATCATCTGAATAGTCGGAGCTCGCCGTCCAGATGCGCAAGATGTCTGCGCCATATGCTTTCGTGATCTCCGCCGGATCGGTGACATTGCCGAGGGACTTCGACATTTTGCGGCCCTGGTCGTCGAGCACAAAACCGTGGGTCAAAACGGCGTCATAGGGCGCGCGGCCGCGCGTGCCGCAACTTTCCAACAACGACGACTGGAACCAGCCGCGATGCTGGTCGGACCCTTCAAGATATAAATCCGCCGGCCATTTGAGATCGTCGCGCCCCTCAAGACAGAAGGCGTGAGTCGAGCCGGAATCGAACCAGACGTCGAGAATATCCTCGACCTTTTCATATTCGTTGGCCGAATAATCGTCGCCGAGAAAGTCTTGCGCCGGGGTGTCGAACCAGGCGTCAGCGCCGCGGGCCTTCACCGCCTCGACGACGCGCGCATTGACCTTCGGATCGTTCAGCGGCTCGCCCTTGGCGTTGACGAAGATCGCAATGGGAACGCCCCAGGCGCGCTGGCGCGAGACCAGCCAGTCCGGCCGGCCCTCGACCATGGCGCGGATGCGGTTCTTGCCCGACGCCGGCGTAAACTGTGTTTCGTCGACGGCTTTAAGCGCCGTGTCGCGCAACCCGCCCTCGCCTTCCGCGCCGAGGCGGATGAACCATTGCGGCGTGTTGCGGAAAATGACCGGCGCTTTCGACCGCCATGAATGGGGATAGGAGTGAACGAGGCGGCCGCGGGCGAGAAGCTTGCCCTTTTCGATCAGCGCCTCGATGACGCGCTTGTTGGCGTCGCCTTCCTTGCCCTTTTTCTTACCCTCGATGACGAGGACGCGCGCGCCCTCAAAACCCGGCGCCTCTTCCGTATAGGAACCGAACTCATCGACCGTATGCGGAATTTCCGCCTCCATGCCGAAAGCCGAAACCCAGGCAATATAGTCTTCCTGACCATGGCCGGGGGCCGTGTGCACAAAGCCCGTGCCCGCTTCATCGGTGACGTGATCGCCGGCGAGCAAAGGCACGTCGAATTCATAGCCGCCGGAAAAGCCCTTCAGCGGGTGGTCGCAAGTCATCACTCGAAGATGGCTTTCAGGAACATCACGAAGACGCTCCCATTTCTCAATGAGGCCGGCCTCCCGTACACTTTCTGCAAGACTATCCGCAACAATCAAGCACTCACCGGGTTTGGACCACGGCTCGAAACCGAGATCCGATTTCATCGCTTTTACCTGATACAACCCGTATGAAAGCTTCGGTCCGTAGCAGATCGCCCGGTTGCCGGGGATGGTCCAAGGGGTCGTTGTCCAGATGACGACGCTCGTACGTTCGTAGTTCAGCTCCATAGAAGCTTGATCAGCAGCATTGAAATAGTCTTCGGGCAGATCGACAAGATTCACCGGAAACTTAACCCAGATCGTTGTTGACTGATGATCGTGATATTCGATCTCGGCTTCGGCGAGCGCGGTCTGCTCCACCGGCGACCACATCACCGGCTTCGACCCGCGATAGAGCAAATCCTTGTCGACGAATTTCAAAAGCTCGTTGACGATGGCCGCCTCGGCGTCGAACGCCATGGTCGTGTAGGGATGATCCCAGTCGCCCTCGATGCCGTAGCGCTTGAATTCCTCGCGCTGGATGTCGACCCACTTTTCCGCATAGACGCGGCAGGCGGAACGGAACGCATTTTTGGAGATGTCGCGCTTGGCCCGGCCCTTTTCGGCGAACTCCTTTTCAACCTGCCACTCGATGGGCAGGCCATGGCAATCCCAGCCCGGAACGTAATTGGCGTCATAGCCCAGCATCTGGCGCGAGCGGACAACGAGGTCTTTCAGGACCTTGTTGAAGGCGTGGCCCATATGGAGGTGACCATTGGCGTAGGGCGGGCCGTCATGGAGAATGTATTTGGTCTTGCCCTTCGCCGCCTCGCGCAGGCGCTTGTACATATCCATATCGGCCCAGCGCTTCAGCCATTGCGGCTCGGCTTTCGGGAGCCCCGCGCGCATGGGAAACTGGGTTTCAGGAAGGAACAGCGTGTCTTTGTAATCGCGCCCTTCAGAAGTCGCGTCTTTCGATGCATCTGGCATCGTCACATCTCTCATTTTGTCGTTGTCGATTGCGGGTTCAGGAAGGCCCGGTCCCGGGCGCCTTTGTCAAGCCTTGAGAGGCCTGAAGGCGGCCTCAGCCTGTCACAGACCGGGGGCGGGCCGGAGCGGGAATTGGCGCGCGCCGCGCCGCAATAATGAGGATGCTGCTCAACATGGCCCGTCTCATATCAGCCGGCGCGGCCAAACCCAATAAAAAAAGCGCGCCCGTTGCGTTTGGGCGCGCTTCCAATCTCTGCTTACACAGGCCGGGGTTAGATCAGCTCGAGCCTGTAAACGCGGTTCTCGCTCGCCTCACAGGACATGGCCCGGGCCCAGCTGTCGCCGCCGCGCTGCGCCCTGACGGTCGCGGTCATGAGGAGCGCGCCGCCGCGGTCCTCCACCGTGTCGGGCCGATAAGGCGCGGACACCACAAAGCCGCGCTCACCGAGGGCGCCGCGAGCTTTGTCGAGGCAAGTCTGATAGGCGGCCGCCGCCGAAATCCTGCGCGGCGCACGGTCATAATTGGTGTCAGGCGTCCTGTAGACTGGCGCCGGCTCGACCGGCCCGGCGCCCGCGAGGCCGGTGTCGTCATAGCTTTCGTCGCCATAATAAGCGTCATCATCGCCGTAATAGGCGTCGTCTTCATAGCGATCGTCATAACGGCTGTCGGCGGCGCGGCCGTCATAATAACCGTCTTCATAAGCGCGCTCCCGGGCGCGGCTTTCGTAATAGCGGTCCTCGTAATACCGGTCCCGATATCGATCTCTGGCGCGATCCTCGGCAAGCTCGTTGAGGATAATCGCCCCGCCAATGACGCCAAGCGCGATCGCCGCGCCCTTGCCGCCTCCCCCCTTGTGATAGTGGCCGTGGTGACGGTGATGATGGCCGTGATAACCGCGAGCGGAAGCCGTTGAGACCGCGCCAAGCGCGAGGCTCGCCGCGGCGAGCGAGAGAATGAGTTTGCGGGCCATAACGCCTC
>JAUIEG010000394.1 GCA_030428745.1 Alphaproteobacteria bacterium | reverse complement strand
GGGCTTATAGGTCTTGTCGTCGATGAACTGCTTGATGCCTTCCTTGCGACCATCATTGTCAAAGAAATTGGCCGCTTCCTGTGCGCGGATCAAATAGTCCTCGGCGTTATCGTAAGTCATTTCGCCGACCCGGCGCATCGCGTCTTTCGTCGCTTTCAGCGCCCACGGATTTTTCTCGAGAAGTTTTGCAGCGACTTCCGTGACGCGGGCTTTCAGTTCAGACGACGGCAACGCTTCGTTGACAAGACCTGAAGCGGCCGCCTCCTTGCCGGTCAGGTTCTCCCCCATCATCGCGTGATACATTGCCTTGCGGAACGGCATCAGTTCGAACGCAACTTTTGTGGCGCCGCCGCCTGGCAAGATGCCCCAGTTGATTTCCGAAAGACCGAACTGGGCTTCCTCAGCGGCGAATGCGAGATCGCAGGCGTAAAGCGGGCCGTAACCGCCGCCGAAACACCAGCCATTAATCATGGCGATGGTCGGCTTTTGATACCAGCGAAGGCGGCGCCACCAGGTGTAGGCTTCGCGCTGGGCCGTTCGCGTGCCGACCAAACCAAGCGCTTCGGTTTCACGGAAGTACTCCTTGAGATCCATGCCTGCGGACCAGGCGGACCCTTCGCCCGTGAGCACCAGAACGCCGACATTCTCGTCAAACTCGAGCTTATCAAGAACACGCAGCATTTGCCGGTTGAGTTTCGGGCTCATGCAATTGCGCTTCTCGGGGCGGTTGAATTTCACCCACGCAATTCCGTTCTCTATTTCATAAGATACTGTGTCTTCTTCAGCGCGCTCACTCACCGTTGGCTCCTGTTGTCGTGATTGTCAGATCGGGTAATGGCCGGGTTCCGTTTCGACGGTGATCCAGCGCAATTCCGTGAAACTGTCGATGCCCGCCTTGCCGCCGAAACGGCCGTAGCCTGAGGCCCCCACGCCGCCAAAGGGCATCTGCGCCTCGTCATGCACCGTCGGCCCGTTGACATGACAAATGCCTGAGTGGATTTGCCGCGCGACTTTCAAACCGCGCGCCGTATCACGCGTGAACACCGCTGCGGAAAGACCATATTCACTATCATTGGCGAGGCGGATTGCGTCCGCTTCGTCTTTGGCGCGAATGATGCCGACAACGGGGCCGAAGCTTTCGTCGCGATAAATTTTCATATCCGCCTCGACACCATCGACAACGGTCGCAGGCATCAGGACCGATTCTGCTGTGCCCCCCGCGATAATTTTCGCGCCTTTTGACGATGCGTCTTCAATGAGCGCATTGACGTTCGCAACAGTCTTTTTGTCGACAACGGCGCCAAGCGGCGTTTTGCCTTCACGCGGATCGCCGGTGGCGAGCGACGTTGCCTTTGCCGCAAATTTTTCGGCAAATTGATCGGCGACAGCATCTACGACGATGATCCGTTCTGTCGACATGCAAATCTGGCCCTGATTCATGAAGGCGCCAAAGGCCGCGGCCTTCACGGCTTCATCAAGATCAGCGTCTTCAAGCACGATCAGCGGCGCCTTGCCCCCAAGTTCAAGCAGCACCGGCTTTAAATGCTCCGCGGCGCGCTTCGCAATGATTTTGCCAACCGCGGTCGAGCCGGTGAAATTGATGCGTTTAACGGCAGGATGATCGATCAGTGCGCCCACCACTTCCGCGGCGTCTTCCGGCGCATTCGTGACGACATTCACAACGCCATCCGGAAAGCCCGCTTCAGCAAACGCTTCAATAATAAGCGCATGCGTGCGCGGACAGCTTTCCGATGCTTTGAGGATCACGCTGTTACCGCAGGCGAGCGGCACAACGATGGCGCGCACGCCAAGAATAATCGGCGCATTCCACGGCGCGATGCCGAGAATGACGCCCACCGGCTCTTTAAGGGCCATCGCGAGGCAACCAGGCTTGTCGGACGGTATGACTTCGCCGCTGATCTGTGTTGTGATCGCCGCCGCTTCGCGCACCATTGATGCAGCAAGCATCAGGTTGAACCGCGCCCATCCCTCCGTGGCGCCGATTTCACCCATCATGGCCTCAACAAATTTGTCGCCACGCGCTTCAAGCGCTGCCGCCGCCTTCATCAGCACAGCGCGGCGCGCATTCGGCCCCATGCCGGCCCAGGCGGGAAACGCCGCCGCGGCCCGTTCAACCACAGCCGGAATGTCTCCGGCCTTCATGGCGGGCGCAGTGCTCGCCGTTTCGCCTGTAAGCGGGTTCTGTCTGGAGAACTCCATATAAACCTCCCTGATTTATTGCTATACAGCATAGCTTACTTGTATGCTATGAACAATAGCATTAGGTTCGAAAGATGGTTCAGTCCGAGCAGATTGAAGATCCAATGAGCGAATTGTTGGGCTATCAGTTGAGGCGCGTCTCCGCCGTCGCCATGGCGGATTTGTCAGGCGCCCTTGCTGTGGTGAATCTTTCCCCGGCCGCTGCAAGCACGCTACTGATAATTGACGCTAATCCAGGCAAACCACAGGCGCGCATAGGCGAAGCGCTAGGCATTCAACGCGCAAATATCGCGCCGATTATCGCTCGACTGGAACAGGAAGGAATGATCGACCGTGACGACCTTCCCGGCCGCGCCATAGGACTGCGCTGCACCTCTCGCGGGAAGGCAAACGCCGCAAAAATTCGGCAAATCATTACCGAGCACGAAAAGCGCGTTTTCAGCTCCATTCCGCGCAGTGAACAAAGAGCGTTGGTCGCCGCCTTAAAACTCGTGCGAAAGCACAATCAATAGGTGTTCAAGCCCATCGCAAGAAACAGCTCTTGAAGTTGAAGCGACACTCGTTGCCAGGTCATACAGCTGGAAGGTTTAAGGATTCCAGCTGCACTTTCACGGCTGCCTTGTATCTGACTAGCGCCGATTGTGCACCCGCTCATTTTAACCATGAGATTGCAGTCATGGGAACCAACACGCTGTCTCTCCACAAGAGATGGATATCTACCCAGGCCATCCGGCTTCTCAACAACATGAACCTCTTCCTTATACGTTGTATTTCAAAATCTGATCTGGAGTGATCGCAAGCGCCGCTAACGAGAAGCCCTCCATTGCTTAAGCGTATCTTCGCCATTTGCCGCCGCCAATTGGCTAGCAGTTCCTGGCGTGCGCGAGAAGCGAGGACTCGGCCCGGTTGTGATGCCATCACCATGTTTTTTGTAAACCTCACGCCCTCCAATTTGCGGGTGTGAGCTTGCTTCCTCGAAGGTGAGAACCGGGAATGCGCAAGCATCGCGGTTTTCGAAAACTTTGCTCCAATGCGCCTGATCGTGTTCCAGAAAGCGCGCCGTCATCGCTGCTTCCAGCGCTGGCCAGCGCTGCTTGTGCTGGCCATCTGCGAACTCGGGCAGATCCAGTAGTAGAATGAGTTCGCTGAAGAATTTCGGTTCGAGAGCGCCGACGCTCATTTCCCGCCCATCGCGGCACAGATAGCATCGATAAAAAGGCGCCGCTCCGCCCAACAGATTGTCATTCCGGTCAAGGCTGAGCTGACCGGTCGAGCATAATCCGGCGAAGAACGACATCAGATTGCCGATCCCATCGACAATAGCCGCATCGACGACCTGTCCTTGACCAGACCT
>JAUIEG010000393.1 GCA_030428745.1 Alphaproteobacteria bacterium | reverse complement strand
CGTCATGCGTGACAGCTGGCGCGGGCGCCGGTTCAGGTTGATGCTGTTGCGGGACCGGCTCGGATAACGCAGGCTGCGGCGCAGGTTCATCTTCAGCAGTGAAAAAGCCGTCCTCCTCCTCTTCAAAGAACTCGGATTCCTGGGCTGTCGCCTCTTCTTGCGGCTGCTTTTTCGAGAACAGGCTGGCGAAGGCGGATTTCTTTTTCTCGGGTTTTCCGATCGGCTCGTCGAAAAGAGGGTCGGTTTCTTCGATCTCGCCGCTATCCGCCTCATTGGTGGGGCCGCCATGTTCGATTACGACTTCTGTGCCGCCCGCCTCTTCGTCGCGCCAATGCGTGTCGTGCGATTCCGGCGCCGGTGTTTCGTAATCGTCATCCGGCTGGTTGTCGTCATCGAAGGTGATATCGGCGTCTTCGCCAGCGGGTTCGAAATAGGTTTTGCCGGCGGCTTCGGCGCGGCGCTTCGCTGGCCGTGTCACGCGGCCGCGAATGATCAGCATCATGCCGATGACAAAGATGAGAATAAACGTGCCAAACCCCGCCCACAGGATAGGCGCCTCGCCGCTTAACAGCGGCGAAGGTGTCTGGGTTTCTGTCTGCGCAGTTTCTCCCACGCTTTCGATGCCGTCGGCCTCATTTTGGACCGCTGGCGACAGCGTCTGCATCGTCGAACCCCCAACAAGGAACACAACCTGCCCCGACAATATGAGAAAATCCCATAAAAAGCGAGGGTTTAGCGTTAACCAACTTTCGCGTGGCGGTTGCGGGACGGAGCGTCGCAACGTCTTGACGGGGAAAGGCGGCGGTCATAGGTGAAACTTCATGGCTATTATGGAAATTCTGACTGCGCCCGATCCGCGCCTGCGCGAGGTTTCAAAGCCCGTCGACAAGGTGGATGACGATTTGCGCGCGCTCATGGATGACATGTTGGAGACAATGTATGACGCGCCGGGCATCGGCCTCGCCGCGATCCAGGTTGGCGTGCCGAAGCGCGTCATCGTCATGGATCTCGCCGGCAAGGACGAAGAGCCGGCGCCGCGTTTCTTCATCAATCCGGAAATTCTCGACCCATCCGAAGAAAAGAACCTCTATGAAGAGGGCTGTCTTTCCGTGCCAGAATATTTCGATGAGGTGGAGCGTCCTGCTCGCTGCCGCGTCAAATATCTCGATTATGACGGCGAAGAACAGATCCTCGAGGCGGAGGGGCTTCTCGCCACCTGCATTCAGCATGAGATGGATCATCTCGAAGGCGTGCTATTCATCGATTACCTGTCGCGCTTGAAGCGTGACCGGGTGCTGAAGAAGCTTAAAAAAGAGCAGCGTCTCACCGCCGCCATGTAAGGCGGCCTTTCGCGCCGGAGCCACGCCCATGCGCCTCGCCTTTATGGGAACGCCCGATTTTTCCGTTCCCGTTCTCGGCGAACTGATCGCCGCCGGTCACGACGTCGCCGCCGTCTACACCCGCGCGCCGGCGCCGTCGGGGCGGGGCCACAAGCTAAAGCCGTCGCCGGTTCACGCCTTCGCCGAGGCAAGCGGGCTTGAAGTGCGTACGCCGAAAAATTTCAAGGCGGCGGAAGACGTCGACGCTTTCGCGGAGCTCGATCTCGATGCAGCGATCGTCGTCGCCTATGGCGTGATCCTTCCGCAGTCTGTGCTCGATGCGCCCCGGCATGGCTGTCTCAACCTCCATGCGTCCCTATTGCCCCGCTGGCGCGGCGCCGCGCCGATCCAGCGGGCGATCATGGCTGGCGACAAGGTGACCGGCGTGCAGGTGATGCAGATGGAGGCGGGGCTCGATACGGGCGCCGTGCTGTTGTCGGAAACCATGCCCATTGCGCAAAACGACACTGCGGGCAGTCTCCATGACAAGCTCTCAGGCGTTGCAGCCCAACTCGCCCCCCGCGCCCTGGCGGCGCTGGCGCGCGGGGGGCTGGTCGCGACCCCGCAACCGGAAGACGGCGTCACTTACGCCCATAAAATCAGCGCGGCCGAGGCGCGGATTGACTGGACGCGTCAGGCGGAAGAAGTCGATTGTCATATCCGCGGACTGTCGCCTTTTCCCGGCGCCTGGTTCGAGGTGGAGGGCGAGCGGGTGAAAGCGCTGATGTCGAAGCCTGCGAGCGGAAATGGGGCGCCGGGCGAAATTCTCAATACGGACGGAAGGCTCGCTGTCGCCTGCGGCGAGGGCGCCGTTGAGTTCATAACGCTTCAGCGCGCTGGCAAAAAAGCCCAGGACGTGACTGAATTCCTGCGCGGCTTTGCCCTGGACACAGGCGCACGGGTTTCCTGAATTATTGCAGGGGCGCCATAAAGGTGCGCTGACGCTTCAGTTTCTTCAGACCGTCTTCTTCTCGCTGTATGTTGAGTGAGAACATCAACACATCCGCGCGGCCCACAAGATTTTCGACGGGCAGAAAGCCGACGCCGGGAAAAGGAAACCGGCTGTCGATGGAATTGTCGCGATTGTCGCCCATGACGAAGAGGTGATTGTCGGGAATGACGGTCGGGCCGAAATCGTCGCCGCGATAGAAGTCGCCGCGTTCATAGATTTCATGTTCGCGCCCGCCCGGAAGGCTCTCGGAAAAGGCTGCGACGCTGGCGACGCCGCCTTTGTGTTCGCGGTAACGGAACATGTCGTCGAGCGTGCGCGGCGTTTCGGCGTCATTAAGGAACAGGCGGCCTTCGCGAAGCTCGATCTTGTCGCCGGGCAGGCCGATCACCCGCTTGATCAGGGTTTCATTGGAGCCCGGGTGCTTAAAGACCACAAGGTCGCCGCGTTGAGGCAATTTGCCGAAAAGGCGGCCGGTGGGTGTTGCGATCTCCGGACCGAGGGAGAAGGGGACGGAGTGGCGCGAATAGCCATAGGCGAACTTATTGACGAGAATGCGGTCGCCAACGGCCAAAGTGGGCAGCATGCTTTCGCTGGGAATGAAATACATGCCATAGGCCGTGGTCCTGAAAGTCAGCAGAACAGCCAGAATACAGGCGAAAAACAGGCCTTCAGACCTGAAGCTTTTCCAGGACATCTTTGAAAGCATTGCATCCTCCGTGATGTTGGAAATATAGCTCCTGCCATGATGCGATACAAACTTATCCTTGAATATGACGGCGCGGATTTCGTCGGCTGGCAGCGCCAGGACAACGGCTTGTCGATTCAGGAAGTCGTTGAGCGCGCCGTAAAGGCCTTCTGCGGTGAAACGGTCATCGTTTATGCTGCAGGGCGCACCGATTCAGGCGTGCATGCGTTCGCCATGGCGGCGCATATTGAACTGGAGAAGGAGTGGCGCGCAGATGTTGTGCGCGATGCGCTGAACCAGCATTTGCGCCCCGCCCCGATCGCGGTGTTGTCGGCGGAAAAAGCGGCGGACGATTTTCACGCACGATTTTCCTGTGTGGCGCGCGCCTATGAATATCGCATTGTTAACCGGCGGACCCCGCTGGCGCTTGATCGCGGTCGCGCATGGCGCGTTTCCTCAAAACTGAATGTCGACGCGATGGATGACGCCGCGCAAATTCTGGTCGGCAAACATGACTTCACCACCTTCCGCTCGAGCAAGTGTCAGTCGGATTCGCCTGTGAAGACGCTGAATGAAATTTCG
>JAUIEG010000392.1 GCA_030428745.1 Alphaproteobacteria bacterium | reverse complement strand
CCCTGATTTCGACAGCAAGATTGTTAAGGTATCGGACCTCGCGCACATGATCCGCCCGCGCCGCATTCCAGTTACTAACCTGTATACCGATGAAGACGCCCACGACGACAATGACGAAGTCGAGCGCGACCGCCGTCCAGTTCTGGGCCTTTACGTGTTCGGTGATGCGTCGGAGGATCATTGGCGCGCCTTTGCCTCCTTATCCTTCGCTGCGTCGATCCAGTCCTGCCGACGCGGTGCAAAGAATTCGATCACGGTGCTGTCTTCGGTGAAGGTGTAGGCGTGCGGCGCATGCGGCGGCAGAACGAGCATGTCTCCGGTCTTCAGCGAGATGCGTTGCTCGCCCGATATGACCTCAGCGGCGCCTGACAATAAAAGCGTGATTTGCTCATTATAATGACTGTGCGCGGGAACCTGTCCGCCGGCCGCGATTTCCCATCGCGACACCGTGCTTTCAGCCCCGTGCACATGCTGGCGCACGATGCCGGGCGCAACCGTCTCGCCCGGCAGGTCGGCGAGCCTGTAGCGGGCGGCCGCGCCGCCTGGCTCGCCAAGGCGCTTCGCCAGCACGCTTAAGTCTCGATAATAGGTCTCCAGAAAGGCGGGGTCCGTGGCTTCGACAATCGGACCGGCAACCTCATAGAGCCGCGTCCCCTCCCAGCCGATGGCGTTAGCGTTCCACCAGGCCTTTGCATACGGGTTGCCGAAATAGAACCGGGCGTTGTTATCCACGTGAATTTCGACCCTTTTGCGGGAGACGAGGCCGGCGTCCTCGAGATTGAGCAGATAATCCATCTGCGTCTGTATCCCGATAAACATTGCTTCAAGCCGGCGGATTTCTTCGAGGGTCAAATCCTCCGGATTGAAAATCGACTTGAGATGGATCGGCGCCATCTCGGAGGTCGCCATCCTGAATTCGGAATCAGATTGCCAGGTGCTGAGTTGGCCTTCCATCGAGGTGAGGGTCAGCGCCGCGTTCTGCCGCACTTCGACGATCAGGACGATCAGCCCCAGTACGACGCCGATATTGGCGCCGAGCGTGAGCCATCTGTTAAGCTTTTCAGTGTTCATGAATCCCCCGTTTGCGCCTGCGCCGCCAACCAGTTCTGCGCTTTGACGTGTTCGGTGATGCGGCGGAGGATCATGGGGCAGCCTCGCTGGACCGGTTAGGGCCCCAACGGCCTTCTGCATACGCATTAAGCCCATCCAGGTACTCATTCAGCTTGACCGTTACCTGATCCAGAAGCGCAACATAAAAGGTTTGGCTGTTGGCGGCGTTGGACGAAATCGCCACAAGGTCGGGGCGGTTGCAGAGTTGTTCCAGCGTTCTGAACTCCGTGGCCCCAACCATTTCGATATAAGGATCGTCGAGCGAAAGATCCCAAACAACGGGCCGCGTCATGGCGAAGCCGGCGGCCATGTAGACCTCTTCGGCTTTCTGTTTGATCGGTACGTAGCGCCGCCACGCCTCAGAAACGTAATTTATCTCCACGAGGATCTCCCGGATTGACCGCTGCATGTCGCTGGATTTCAATAGCTCCACTCGACCAGTCGAGGCGAGTTCCGCCGCAGTCGTCAACGAAAAACGCGGCGCCGGAAAATCACCGACGCTGAGAAGCAACTTTTTCTCTTCGGCATCGTCAAAGTCTTCGCAGAGCGTTTTGTCCTCGAGCCGCGCGACAAGCTGAATGATCTGTGTGGCGTTGCGCGCGTGAAATTCCCGATGCTCGGCGAGCGCAGCGCGAACTTCGGCGGCTTCGTCCATGAGCCGTCCAAACACGTCGAGTTCGTCCGCTCGCTCAGCGCGCGCGGCGTTCCAGTTCGAAACCTGTATGCCGATAAAGACACCGACGACGACGATGACGAAGTCGAGCGCGACGGCGGTCCAGTTCTGGGCCTTTACGTGTTCGGTGATGCGGCGGAGGATCATGGGGCGTCTCCGATTTCATCCGTAATCGCGGCAATAGCTGCGCTGGCGAATTTGTGCATGTCCGGGTAGCCGGTGAGCGCAAAAATATTCTGGCCCAGCCAGAACTGAAGCTCGCGCACCAGCGCCGGGTCGGCGCGAATCGCGCTCAGCATCGCCGCCGTATCCAGCGGCTTGAGATTGTCGATGCAGTCGCGGGTCAGCTCTTCGATCTCCGAGCCCGGCAGCCGCATGCAGCCGCGCCACAGCGCTTCCGCGGCCTCCGGGGTGAAGTACCCGCGAATGCGTTCCCGGTAGGCGGGCGCCGCGCCGTTTACCGTGTCCCAACCGTTGAGATAGACATAAAATTGCCTGACGACATTCCCGGTCTCAGGATCCGAGGGGAAACCAAGGCGCAGCGCCTCCTGGTACTTCGTGTAATCGTAAGGCGTTCCCCAGACCTGCGACGCGTGAAAAAAATCAATCAGCAAATCTTCACAGCCGGATGCGCAGTCCTCGCTACTCCCGAGATAGTCGAGCGCGCGGCGGCCGCTGGCGACAACCTCGCCGACATAGCGCGACTGGAAGTCGATAACCTCAACACTGTCTTTCAGTTCATTCCGCAATTGCGTCAGAAATTCCCGCTCGTCAGCGCGGGCGATGCGCGCCTCGTTCCAATTGTTGACCTGTAAGCCGAGAAACACGCCGAGCACCACAATCAGCGTCTCGATGACGACCGTGAACCAGTCCTGCCGGCGCAGTGCGGTGGCGAGGCGGCGGAGGATCATGGAGTCGTCTCCAGTAAATCCGCTTCGATTTTTTTCAGAGCTGAAAGTTCAATCGCGACGCGCTGTAAAACGCCGTCGGTGCGCGCCAGATTGCTGAGCAATTTATTCTGGATTGTCTGATCAGTGCGTATCATGTCCAGCACACAGGTGGTTTGAAATGTTGTGTCGGTAACCCGGGCGACGTGTTCACCTGCCGGATCATTCCCAGTCCTATCAAGGTCCGATGGCGAAATCACGTAGCGCGGAAAGGCGTCGCTATATGTGTCGCCCAGATTGGCCAGGCCTGTCAGGGAGGTATTGAGTTGCAAGATGACCTCGTTGTGATCCCGATATATCAGTAAGAGCGGCCGCAAGGCTTCCGCCTTGGCCGTGTGCAGACTGCTTCTGGCGAGAAGTTCATCTAAAGAGCCAAGTGGCGCCACTGGATAAAACAGAAGGTGGGACGACCACATCGCGCGGCACTCAGCATCGGTTAACGTATGCTTTGCAGGCTTGTTCTGAATAACATCGACCGCCTCAACAAGCGCTTTTCGGTGCGCCGTCATCTCGGCCAGCCATTCGCTCTTCAATGAAACAGCCGCCTGAATATCGGTTTGCACCTGCGACAAAAGTTGACGTTCGGTTGTTTTTTCTGTCTTCGCATCATTCCAGTTATTCACCTGTAAGCCGAGAAATACGCCGAGCACCACAATCAGCGTCTCGATGACGACCGTGAACCAGTCCTGCCGGCGCAGTGCGGTGGCGAAGCGGCGGAGGATCATAAGGAAGCCGCCTCATTATATCCGCAATCAGACCCACGGGCCTCAAGCGTCGTCAATAACGCCTGCGCCCGATCGAGCAAGCTCTGCAGCACATCGATATGAAGGTAGGTAAAAACGCGGTAGCTCGCTATTGTCGCTGCAAGC
>JAUIEG010000391.1 GCA_030428745.1 Alphaproteobacteria bacterium | reverse complement strand
AAGCCGCCGGTTTTTCCGGCGCATCCGGCGCCGGCGGTGTTCGGCGAGCTTTGGAAGCTCGATCCGAAAAAAACCAGGGAGGCGGCGCATCTCAACGGTTATCTGTTAGGGCGGCTTGTCTCCGATTGCGGCGTCACGGTGAATTGCATTCCGATGCTCGATGTGCCGCAGATCGACGCCGACCCGGCAGTCATCGGCGACCGCGCCTACGCCAAATGGCCGGACATCATCACCGCGATCGCGCATGCGCATATTGAAGGATTGAAAGAGGGCGGCGCGCTGCCCGTAATCAAACATCTGCCGGGGCATGGAAGATCGCTATGCGACAGCCATCACGACCTGCCGCGCGTCTGCGCCAAAAAACGCGACCTGCAGAGTTGCGATTTCGAACCGTTCAAATCCTTGCGCGATGAAAAAATGGGCATGACCGCGCATATTGTTTACGAGGCCTATGACGGCGAACGCCCGGCGACCCTGTCCCCGGTGATTGTGAATGATGTTATCCGCGGTGAGATCGGGTTTGACGGCTTGCTGTTCACGGACGATCTGAAAATGAAAGCGCTGGGCGGCGCTATATCCGATCGCATTTCCGGCGCCTATGACGCCGGCTGCGATATTGCGCTGGCCTGCAATTTCTCGCTTGCCGAGAAGAAGGAAAGCGCATCGGCGCTGCGTGATCTTGCGGGCAAATCCGCCGAACGGGCGCAGATCGCCATGGCGGATCTGAAGACGCCTGAGAGAGGTGATACGGATGAAGCCTATGATCGCCTCAATGGGCTTATAAAACCGGCGCTTGCCTAATTTTCAACAGGATGGGAAAGCCGATAGGCGCAGGCCGGAATCGGCGTTAAATGAAATTGATGGCGGATGGTGAACATATTCAGGTGGTTGCGATGAGCGCCCCGGATGGCGGCTCAGATAGGGGCGGTGAAGGCGAAGAAGCCTTTGATGCGCCTGTTCGGGTGACGACGACCGAGGACGCGATTGACGCGCTGGTAGTGAATATCGAGGGCTATGAAGGCCCGCTCGATGTTCTCCTCGATCTTGCGCGTCACCAGAAAGTCGACATCCGCAAGATCTCCATGGTCGCGCTGGTCGATCAATATCTGCTGTTTGTTGAGGCCGCCAAAGACCGCAATCTGGAACTCGCCGCCGACTATCTCGTGATGGCGTCGTGGCTTGCTTATCTCAAATCCAAAATGCTGCTGCCGGCGGCGGAGGATGACGGCGACGAGCCGACCGCGGACGAAATGGCCGCGCGTCTTGCCTTTCAGCTTCAGCGTCTTGAGGCCATGCGCAAGGCGGTGGAGGATCTTCAGGGGTTGCCGCAATTTGGCTGGGACTTTTTCCCGCGCGGCGCGCCCGAGGGTGTCAGGGTCACGCAAAAGCCGGAATGGCAGGCGGACATTCTCGATCTGCTCAAGGCGTATACGACCCAGCGGATCGTCGCCATCGACCGCGAATATCACGTCGACCCGCCGGCTGTTTATTCTGTTGAGGCCGCGCGCCACCGCCTGGAGCGCATTTTGGGCGCCATCCCGGAATGGACGGAGTTGCGCAGCCTGACGCGTTCTTATGACGTCGAGGCGCCGCCGACATCGGTGCTCGCAAGTTCGTTCAACGCGGCGCTGGAATTCGCCAAGGCCGGCCGCATTGAGTTGCGCCAGATCGGCGCTTTTGAACCGATTTACATCAAGGCCCGTTCGGACAAGCCGGAGCGTGACACGGGCGAAGGAGATGCGTCATGATGGAAGAAGACGCAGGACGCAATTTCAAGGACCTCGACGCCCGCGGAGCGCAGGAAGCGCTTGCAGAGGAACTCTCGGACAAGGAAAGCGAAGCGACGACCGTGCACGAAGAGACAGAAGAAATGGAAGCCGAAGCGCCAGAAGCCGAAGCCTCAGAAGCTGAAGCCCCGGAAGCCGAAGCTCTTGAGGCTGAAGAGGCCGAAGCGAGCGAAGCTGAGGCGCCTGAGGCTGAACAGGAACAAGCTGCGCCGGAAGTCGAGTGGAGCGAAGAAGACCTCGCCGAGCACAAGCGCATGGTGGAGGCGTTGTTGTTCGCCGCCGCCGAACCGCTCGATGAAAAGTCGATCGCCGACCGTCTTCCCGCCGGCGCGGCGGTCAGCGCGCTGATTGAACAGGTCGCCGCCGATTATGAAGGCCGCGGGATCGGTCTGAAAAAGGTCGAGAAGAAATGGCGCTTTGTAACCGCGCCCGATGTCGCCCATGTGCTGCAAAAGGAAAAGACGACCCAGCGCAAGCTCTCGCGCGCCGCGCTCGAGACCCTGTCGATTATCGCCTATCACCAGCCCTGCACCCGCGCCGACATTGAGGATGTGCGGGGCGTTCAGGTCGCTAAAGGCTCCCTCGACCAGCTCCTTGAAATCGGCTGGGTCAAAATGCGCGGCAAGCGCAAGGACGCGCCGGGCCGGCCGACCCTTTACGGGACGACCGAAGGCTTTCTTGAGCATTTCGGGCTGGAGACCGTCATGGACCTGCCTGGGCTGGCGGATTTGAAGGCGGCGGGGCTCCTCGACGCCCGCCTGCCGCCCGGATTTTCCGTGCCGTCTCCTGTCGATGGGGACGATGAGGACATGGATGAAACGGAGGAATCCGGCGAATTCTCTCAGGATTTCCTTGATGACGGCGACGATGAGGCCGCAGACGCCTGATTGGCGCATAAATTTGCGCCGTTTCGCGTTTGCGTAATGGGCGTTCGGGCATTACCAATTGGCTGAAATTTAAGTTGAGAGGCTCGTCATGGGCGCAATCGGACCCTGGCAGATTGTCATTATCCTCGTTCTCGCGCTTCTGCTGTTTGGCGGCGGCGGCAAGATCTCCTCGATCATGGGCGATTTCGCCAAGGGGATCAGGTCTTTCCGCAAGGGCCTGCAGGAAGAAGATAAGGCCCTCGACGACAATGGCGACAAGGCCGTGGACGTGACGCCGGTCGAGGAAAAGGACAAGGCGTAATCAGCCCCGGCTTGGTCAGCGCCCGGCTTGGTCAGGGTAAGCCAGATTGGTTTTAGGCCGTCATGAATCTCCTCCCGCAATTCGGGTTTTTTGAGCTGGTGCTTGTCGCCATCGTGGCGCTGATTGTCGTCGGCCCCAAGGACCTGCCGAAATTGATGCGTTCCGCCGGGCGTCTTGTCGCCAAGGCGCGCTCCCTTGCCGGAGAGTTCACCGCCGCCTTCGACCAGATGGCGCGTGAGGCGGAGATGGAAGAGCTCCGCAAGGAAATCGATGAGCTGAAGAAAAACAATCCCGTCGCTGACGCTGAGCGCGCCATGTCAGAGGCCGTTGCGCCCATCGAAAAAGAGCTGCGCGATGAAGCGCGCGAAATGAACAAGGCTGCGGCCGCCGCGACGTCAGAAACGAAGGCGGAAACGAAGTCCGGCGCGGAAAATGCCGAGCCTGGCGCCAAAGCAGACGAGACGTCTGAAGCGCCTGCTGCGACGACAGCAACCACAACACCAACCACAACAGCCGGGGCCGCGAAGACATGAGCGGCGAAAGCGCGACAAAGAAAGAAAAGCCGTCGGAAGAAGACGAACTCAAAGCCTCCTCCGCGCCGCTGCTGGACCATCTTGTTGAATTGCGCCAGCGCC
>JAUIEG010000002.1 GCA_030428745.1 Alphaproteobacteria bacterium | reverse complement strand
AGCGTCTTGCTGACCCTATGTGGCGCCATCGTTCCATTACGGAACTTGCCTATGCGTGGGGCTTTAACAACACGACGCATTTTGCGCGTGTTTTCCGCGAGCGTTACGGCGTTTCTCCGCGCGAATACCGCAACGCCAGCATCGCCGACAGAGAACCGCAAGCATTGCACTAACCAAACCCGCCTCGGTTTTAGTCCTCGATGATCGCATCGATTAAACAAGGCCTTTGGGAAGTGAAAGCTTCGTCAAGGGCTTTTTCCATTTCGGCGATGGTCTTTACACGGTGCGCCGTCATGCCGAAGCCATTCGCGAGGCTGACGAAATCCAGTCCAGAAAGATCAGTGCCGATGGAAGGCGTCTGCCAGAGCCGCGCAATGCCGATCAGCGCTTCATAGCCGCCATTATTGAGGATGATGTATGTGACCGGCAGGTTTTCCTTCGCAGCGGTCCAGAGCGCCTGAATGGTGTAAAGCGCAGAGCCGTCTCCCAGAAGAGCGATTGTGCGTTTGTCCGGATGGGCAAGCGCGATTCCGACAGCGGCGCTGCCCGCAAAACCTAATCCCCCCGAAGCAGTTGCAAAAAAACTGCCCGGCGTATCGATGCGCAGACGCTGTTGTATTGCAGGCCGAGCGCTCGGCGCTTCTTCAGCAATCAGCGCATCTTTGGGGCGGAGCGCCTGTATCAAATCCATAATGGCGTTCGAGGAGAATGTTGAGGTCGGCGCTGGTTCCGGGACCGCGCGTGCGGCGCCTTCAAAGGGCGGCCTTTGGTCAATGTCGGCCCACAGTGTTTTCATGGCGCTGGCGACATCCCCCAGAATGACCGCGCCCTGCTTCGTATAGGAAGCGGTGTTGGTGTCGTTTGTGAATTGCAAAAGGTTCATCGCTGCTGGGCGAGAAGCGGGATTTTCGAAGTGAAAGGTAAAGGCTGGCGCGCCAAACACGAGGACAAGGTCATGGGTCGACAGCGTTTCGTAAACATCCGCCTCATTGGATCGCAAAAAGCCGGCAAATTGCGGATGGCTTTCCGGAAAGGAACAGCGGCTCGACATTGAGCTTGCCCAGACCGGACAGCCGAGCTTTTCCGCAAGCGCAATGGCGTTCTGCCAGCCGCAGGCGCGGTCAATTTCCGGACCGGCAACCATGACAGGCGATTTGCTGTGTGAGATTCGTTCAACGGCGGCGTCGATAGAGGATTTTGAAGGAGACGGATCGCCAAGGAACTCGAGCGCCGCCGCCGGGTCTGCCGGCTGATCCCAGTCGTCGACAGGAATGGAGACAAAGACCGGCCCCCGCGGTGGGGTCATGGCGATGGCGTAGGCGCGGGCGATCGCTTGCGGTGTTTCGGCGGCGCTGGCGGGCTCACAAGCCCATTTCACGTAAGGCTTCGGCATCGCGGTTGGATCGATGGCGCCCAGAAAAGGTTCGGCGAGAAGCAGGCTTCGCGCCTGTTGCCCCGCAGTGACGATCATGGGGGTCTGGTTTTTAAAGGCCGCGACGAGGGAGCCCATGGCGTGGCCGAGACCGGCGGCTGAGTGCAGGTTTACAATCGCGGCCTTCCCCGTCGCCTGGGCGTAACCGTCGGCCATGGAAAGAACGGCGGATTCCTGCAGCCCGAGGATGTAGCGGAAATCCTCCGGCCAGTCCCGGTAAAGCGGCAGCTCCGTCGACCCGGGATTGCCGAACATCACGGTCATGTCCGCTTCCCGGAGGAAGTGGATTACACTATCGCGGACTGTAGTCATGGATTTCCTCGTCATTTGAAAAGCTTCTATGAAGGGTAGGGCGCCACTGCCAAAAGCTTCAAGCAAGGCGCGTCCTATTTCTGCAAATAACTACTATTCATTCCCATCAATGACGTGCAAAGCGAGAGCCTATTAGCGAAAATACGCGCTGAAATTGGGTAGGACTTATGCTATGCGACGGAACCATCACGACTATTGAGGACCCCGTTCATGCATGACCTGATCCATTTTCACGCCCAGGAGACGCCCACCAAGAAGGCCATCATCGACCTGCATACGGGTGAAGCGTATGATTATCGGCATGCGGATCAGCGTATTTCCCAGATTGCGTCCCATCTCCTGAAATCCACCAATAGCAAGCGTGGGGAACGCGTCGCCATGATTTCGCGTAACAGCGCCTTTATGCTGCTGGTGCATTTTGCCTGTGTGCGCGCCGGACTGGTTTTTGTTCCGCTGAACTGGCGGCTTGCGCCGCCTGAAATCGGCGCTTTGATTGAAGATGCACAGCCGTCCGTATTGTTCTGGCAATCGGAGTTCGAAGCGCTGGCGGCGCCGGGTTTCGATCTGGTCGACAAGTCGCGTCAGTTTTGCATCGAAGATGCAGGAGAAAGTTTCGCTAACGATGAACCGGACGCAATTATACCTAACGATGAAGCTGTCGATGACGACCCGATAACGCTGCTTTATACCTCAGGGACTTCGGGGAAGTCGAAAGGCGTTATTCTTACTCACAAGACCGTGCTCTACTCCGCGCTGAATTTTGCGCAGTCGTCGGCGGTCGATAGAAACACTGTCTTCCTTTGCGACATGCCTCTGTTTCATGTGGCGGGCCTTCTCGCTGTTTCACGCACACCGCTCTTTTTCGGTGGGACTGTTCTGGTGTCCCAGAAATTCGATCCGATCAATACCTTCAAGAATCTTACCGACCCGGCGCTAGGCGTCACGCATTATTTCTGCGTCACGCAAATGGCGGCGCTGATGCGTGAGAAAAACCCGCCGGGCTCCATGAAGAAGCTGTCTCATCTGACCGCCATTCAAACTGGCGGCGCCCCAAACCCGCCTGCGGCGGTCCTGGCGTGGGCCGAAGACGGTGTCGCCCAGGTCGACGGCTTTGGTATGACCGAGATCGGGTCTGCGTTCAGCATGCCGCCCCACGATGTTTCAATTATCAAAGAAAAGGCCGGATCGGTCGGGATGCCGTCGCCTTTTACCGAAGGCAAGATCATGACGCCGGAAGGCAACGAAGCCGGACCAAATGAAATTGGCGAGTTATGGGTGCGCGGGCCGAATGTGACGCCCGGCTACTGGAACAAGCCTGTTGAAACTGCGGCTGCGTTTGATGGCGAGTGGCTGAAATCAGGTGATTCTGCGCGCAAGGACGAAGACGGATTTTACTATATCGTCGATCGCACCAAGGACATGTTTATTTCCGGGGGTGAAAATGTTTACCCGGTCGAAATCGAAGCGGTGCTGGCCGAAATGCCGGAAATTCTTGATTGCGCCGTCATTGGCGTTCCCGATGAAAAATGGGGAGAGGTCGGCGCTGCTATTATTTTGCTGAAGGAAGGCAATGACAGTGTGACGCCAGAAGCCGTGATTGCTTTTGTCAAATCGCGTCTTGCCAGCTTTAAGGCGCCGAAACATGTGCGGTTTGTCGAGGATCTTCCGCGCACGCCGTCGGGCAAGGTGCAAAAGCACAAATTGCGCGACGCCTGGACGGGTTAATCTCCAAGCTGAATAATTTGCGAACTCAGTTTATCCCAACAAGGAATCACCGTGGCTGGGCGCGCCACAGCCTTGATTGCCAAGTCCTGTGAGCGCAGCTAGCGTGTCCAAAAAAAGACATTCTCAATACTAATGATGGGCGAGGGACAGGTGACGACAGAACAAACAGCGCCAGTGACGGCGCCGAAAAGAGGCGCTGCATATCAGGTTGTTCTTGTCGCGCTGCTGAGTCTGAACTTCGGCATTGTCTTTTTTGACCGCAATGCGCTCAACTTTCTGATGCCGTTTGTGCAGCAGGACCTTCATCTCACCAACACGCATGTGGGCATTCTGGCGTCAGCATTGTCTCTGACCTGGGCGATCGGTGGTTTCCTGATAAGCTCCGCGTCGGACAAAGCATCGAACCGCAAAGGATTTCTGCTGGTCGCGATTGTCATCTTTTCTCTGTGTTCGGTTCTGTCCGGTCTTGCGACATCATTCCTGTTGCTGCTTGGCGCGCGACTGTTAATGGGCGCCGCGGAAGGTCCGATCAATCCGATTTCGCAGACTCTTGTCGTGCGCGAGGTTGATCCGCGCCATCGCGGCCTCGCCATGGGGGTCATGCAGAATTTTGGTTCGAACTTTTTCGGATCGTTCGTGGCGCCGGTGGTGCTGGTCGCTATTGCGGCGGCGTGGGGCTGGCGAAATGCGTTTTTCCTCGCCGGCATTCCGGGGATCATCACGGCCCTCTTAATCTGGAAGTTCATCGACGAACCGCCGGAGGAGCCGAAAGTGGAAGGCGCTTCCGACCGGCTGACGCTGAAAGAGGCGTTTTCCTACAAGAACATTGTCGTCTGTTCGGTCGTCTCAGTGCTTCTTGTTTCTTATCTCGTCATCACTTGGGCGTTCATGCCGCTTTATCTGACGCAAGTGAAAGGCGTCGACCCCGGCGTCATGAGCTGGCTTATGGGCACGCTCGGCATTTCCGCAACGATCGGAAGCTTTGTCGTCGCCGGGCTGTCGGACCGCATTGGGCGCAAACCGGTGCTCGTGACGATTCCATTTCTTGGCGTCATCCTGCCGCTCGGCGCCATGTTCTTTGACGGCTCGCCGTGGATTCTCGCCGTGATCTTTTTCTTCGGTTGGGCGCTGAACGGATGTTTCCCGCTGTTCATGGCGACCGTGCCGTCGGAAACCATTCAATCAACACATGTCGCGACCGCGCTCGCGCTCGTTATGGCGACGGGCGAGGTCTTCGGCGGGGTTCTTTCGCCATTCTTTGCGGGGCTTGCGGCTGATCAATGGGGCCTCTCGGCGCCGCTCTGGATCATTTTCGGCTTCGCTATTGCAGCTGGAATTTGCGCTACGGCGCTGACGGAAACGGCGCCGGTTAAACGGGCGCAGGCCGCATCGCCCACACCCGGGCCTACACCCGGATTGTAGAGGTTACTTTTTGCCGTAGCGCTTGGCGTCCATTTCGGCGCGTGCCTTTTGGTAGCGCATCATCGCCTTGTGGCGTTTTTCCTGTCCCTCTTTGTCGCTGTCCATAGGCGGCAGGGCGTCGATAACCTGCTTGAAAACCATTTCCAGCATCGGGCGCGATTCCGGATAAGGAATGATATAGAACTGGTCTTTCTCCATTGCCGCTTTGGTATGTTGAGCAAGTTCTTCAGGCTCCATGCCTTCAGCATAAATCTCGCGCAACGCCTGCAACTCGTCTTCATCGACCTCGTAACCGGAATTCGACAGGCTTGCTGGCCGGGTGTCCACGGACTCTGCAATATTGGACTTGATGTTGGCGGGGCACAGAACTGAAACGCCGATGCCATAGGGCTTCAGCGCGTCTCGCATAGCCATGGTAATGCCATGCACGGCGAATTTTGACGCGGAATAGATGCCTGCGACGCTGGCCGCGACAAAGCAGCCGAGCGAGGCGGTGTTGGTGATGTAGCCGCCATTGCCGCGTTCAATCATGCGCGGAACGAAGGTCTGCATGCCGTTGACGACGCCGTTGAAGTTGACGTCCATGATCCAGTCATAGTCGTCATACGTCGCTTTTTCGAGAGGGCCGAAGATAGAAACCCCCGCTGTGTTAAACAGAAGCTCGACAGGGCCAAACGCCTTTTCGGCTTCATCGGCGGCCTCGGCGTAAGCGGCGCGGTCGGTGATGTCCAGTTCGACGCCATAGGCCTCGATTCCGCGCGTCTTCAGCTTACCAAGCGCCTCGTCTATCGCGGGACGACGAATGTCGGCGATGACGATCTTGCAGCCTGCATCGCCGAAGATGCAGGCCTGACCAAAGCCAGCGCCCGAAGCGCCGCCAGTGATAAACGCCGTCTTGCCTTTGAATTCTCGCATTGCGTCATACTCCCTGTCTTGAGGTCATGTCCGTAAAATTTGTCCAATCATAAGCATCGGTGAAGCGATCTCACTATCCCGCTCGGGACGGTTCGCGGAATGGCGCATGATGTTGCGCTTACAGGCGTTCAACGGTCACCGGGTGCTGTTGGATTTCGTTCTGAAAACTGGAATTGGAAAGACGGCGCCCTATAATTCCGGGGCCTTGCAAGGGAGGGTCGAATGACGGACAGCGACAAACTGGCGAAGCTGGAAAAGCGTATTGACACGCTTGAGCACGAACTCGGCGTACAGCAGGACATCAATGATGTGCGCAAGCTGCAATACGCCTATGGCTATTTCATCGACAAGTCGCAATATGACGAAGTCGTCGATCTTTTCGCCGATGAGGGTGAGGTCTGGTTCCTTGGCGGCATTTACAAAACCAAGGAAGGCGTCAAGCGTCTCTATATCGACCGTTTCCGCACGCATTTCACAGACAATCACAACGGCCCGCGCTATGGCTGGCTCCTTGACCATCCGCAATTGCAGATGATCGTCGATGTCGCGCCGGACAGGAAGACTGCGAAGGTCCGCGGCCGCTCCATGATGCAGGCGGGCACCCACGAAACCGCGAGCGGCGACCAACGCCAGTGGTGGGAAGGCGGCGTCTATGAGAACGAATATGTTCGCGAGGACGGCGTCTGGAAAATCAAGCGCCTTGGCTATTTCCCACACTGGCATGGCACCTTCCAGGACGGTTGGGGCAAGACGCCAATCGATTTCATTCCGATGGCGAAGGTGACCTATCCGGAAGATCCGCTTGGTCCTGACGAACTGATCGATCCGGCTCCCCGGCTCTGGCCGGCGACGGATGTCATTCCGTTCCATTATGAGCATCCCGTAACGGGCAAGCCGATCAAGGTCGACAACAGCCGCGCCCGGGAAGGATTTAAGGACTGACCCCACATTTTTTCGAAGGGAGGCCGTTGTGAGCGAAGCCGTAGACGCTCAAATTTCTTATTTGAAACCGACTTCGCTCATCAACCGGCGCTTCTGGGCGCCGGGCGAAGAGGTCAACACCGGGGAGTATGAGCCTTATCCGGTAGTGATAAAGAATGCGCGCGAAGCGGCAAAGCCTTTCACGCTGGAAGAGCACGGCTTCGCCATCGCCTCTTATCCGACGAAGCTTGATGACTTCGAGGACAAAGCGAAGATCGCGGCGGTCTATGATGATGAAATAAAATCTATCGCGATGGAGATGACGGGCGCCGATCATGTGGCCATCATGGGTGGGCAATTGCGGACGAGTGGCCAGACAAGCGACATCGTACAGCCGCCCGCCGCCGAGGCCCATGTTGACTTCAACGAGTTTACGTCACGGAAGATTGCAAAAGGGCTCTATGAAAAGTCTGCGCCTGACGGGCCCGGCTTTGACCGGTTCATCCTCTTCAGCCTCTGGCGCGTCCTCACCGATCCGCCGCAGGACTGGCCGCTCGCCTTATGTGAGGCAACCACCGTCGGGGATGACGAAGGCGTTTCCAATGTAAAAGTCGATGTCGACGAAATACCGCCTTATGAACGGCGTTTCGATCCGATTCCGGGTGAAGAAGAGATGGTTGCGGCGACCATTTTCTTTCATAACCCCAATCATCGCTGGTGGTATTTCCCGGATATGACGCGCGATGAAGTCGTCTTCATCAAATTTCACGATTCCGATCATTCCTGCGCGTGGCGCACACCGCACACGGCGTTTCATGACTCAAGTCAGGTGGACCCAGTGACGCGGGTCAGCTACGAAGTGCGCGGCATTGCTTATTTCCAGAAGAAAGAGAAAACTTTGTGAACCCTATTGATACGACCCATGTGGGCAGTCTGCCCCGCGGGCCTGAACTTGTGAAACCTTTGCTCGCCCGTGATCACGGCGAAGATTATGACGTCGAAGAATTTGACAGGCTGGTTCAGGCGGCGATTGACGACGCTGTGGCCAAACAGGTCGCGGCGGGCGTCACCATTGTCAGCGACGGCGAGCTCGGCAAGGTTGGCTATTCCACTTATATGACCGAACGCCTCGAAGGGTTTGGCGGTCACGTAGATCGGCTCCCTGCGAAGGATCTTGCGGCGCATCCGGATCTTGTCAAAAAACTTTCCGCGATTATGGGCTCGCAGGAATTTACGCGCGCGTCCTGTATTGGACCGGTCAAGCTGGTGAATCTCGAGCCCGCCCATGAAGATATTCGCCGGTTCAAAAAAGCGCTTGAGAAAAACGGGAAGGGCGCAAAAGCCTTCATGAACTCGGCCTCGCCGGGGCTCATCTCCGCGTTTCAGACGAACCGTTATTATCCGACGCATGAGGCGTATCTCGCGGATCTTGGCGCCGCCATGCGCCCTGAATATGACGCGATCATTGAGGCCGGTTTTGACATTCAGTTTGACTGTCCGGACCTCGCTATGTCGCGCCATACGGGTTTTCAAAACGCCACCGATGAAGAGTTTCTGAAAATCGCCGAGGCGAATGTAGAGGCCCTGAACGCTGCTACGGAAGGCATTCCCGCCGACCGCATGCGCATGCATGTTTGCTGGGGCAATTATGAAGGTCCCCATGATTGCGACATCGATCTTGAAAAGGTCATCGACGTGATCCTCAAAGCGCGGCCGGCCACTATTCTGTTCGAAGCGGCCAACCCCCGTCATGAGCATGAATGGGCGGTGTGGCGCGATACGAAAATTCCCGAGGAAAAGAAGCTGGCGCCGGGGTTGATCGACACCTGCTCGAACTATGTGGAGCACCCGCAACTGATCGCCCAGCGGTTAGGGCGCTTTATCGACATTGTCGGCAAGGATCGCGTCATCGCCTCGACCGATTGCGGGTTCGGCACCTTTGCCGGATACGGCAAGATTGATCCGGACGTCACCTGGAAGAAGCTCAAAGTCTTGCGCGAAGGCGCCGACATCGCCGCGAAACTATAGACTTCTTTCTGCCCTGGATGAGGTTTTCAATACTGGGGATGAAGGAAGCTATTCGTTTGGCGAGCGCTTCTTCTGCAGCGCCTTCAACCTGTGGAAAACTTGCCGGCAGACAGCCGGAGAGGGGCGTTGTTTTTCGGCAAAAAAGCGAGAAAAGCTGAGGAAATATGGTATGAGACGGCGAGTTGAGCGCCGCTTCATGCGGAAATCGAAAGAGGGAAGAGATGAAGACCAGAGCCGCCATCGCCGTTGAACCGAATAAACCGCTGGTGATTGAAGAAGTCGATCTTGAAGGGCCGAAAGCGGGCGAGGTCCTCGTTGAAATCATGGCGACCGGCATTTGCCACACCGACGCCTACACGCTGGAAGGCAAGGACTCAGAAGGCATCTTTCCCTCAATCCTCGGTCACGAAGGCGCCGGCATTGTGCGCGAAGTGGGGCCGGGCGTCACGTCGGTTGAGCCCGGCGATCATGTCATTCCGCTCTACACGGCTGAATGCCGCCAGTGCAAAACCTGTCTGTCGCAGAAATCGAATCTCTGCACGTCAGTGCGCGCGACGCAGGGCAAAGGCGTTATGCCTGACGGCACGAGCCGCTTCTCGTGGAAAGGCAAGCCGCTTTACCACTATATGGGCTGCTCGACCTTTTCGAACTTTACAGTGCTTTCCGAATATTCCGTCGCGAAAATCCGCAAAGACGCGCCCTTCGACAAGGCCTGTTACATCGGATGCGGCGTGACGACCGGCGTTGGCGCCGTTGTCTGGACGGCGGGCGTTGAGCCCGGCGCCAATGTGGCGGTGTTCGGTCTCGGCGGCATTGGTCTCAATGTTATTCAGGGCGCCCGGCTTGTCGGCGCCAACAAGATCATAGGCGTCGATATAAACCCGTCGCGTGAAGGGATCGCCCGCGAGTTCGGGATGACCGATTTTGTCAACGTAAAGGAAATCGGCTCCGGGAATGTTGTCGACAAAGTGGTCGAACTCACTGGCGGCGGCGCAGATTACACATTCGATTGCACCGGCAACACGGACGTCATGCGCCAGGCGCTTGAATCCTGTCATCGCGGCTGGGGCGAGTCGATTATCATTGGCGTCGCCGAGGCGGGTAAAGAAATCTCAACCCGACCGTTCCAACTCGTCACGGGACGGGTCTGGAAAGGCACGGCCTTCGGCGGCGCGCGCGGGCGCACGGACACGCCGAAAATCGTTGACTGGTATATGGACAAGAAGATCGAGATCGATCCGCTCATCACCCACACCATGCCGCTCGAAGACATCAACAAGGCTTTCGATTTGATGCATGAGGGCAAATCGATCCGCAGTGTGGTGATTTTCTAGTTTTTCTCGGAATTGTCTTTCCGCCGTCTGGCTGCTGACGGCGGAGAGATGATGATCAGCAGCTGCTGCTTGCAGGCAAAGGGCCTAAAGCAAACCGGAGCAAAAAAATGGCGATGTTTACGCATATGGTGCTCGGCACCAACGATCTGGAAAAAGCGACAGCCTTTTACGACGCAACGCTTGGCGCGCTTGGTTACAAGAATATGGGGCCGATGGGCGATCATGGCATGATGTATGGACAGGATGCGCCGGAGTTCATCGTCACCAAACCCGCGAACGGCAAGCCGGCGACTTATGCAAATGGCGGCACGCTTGGGTTTGTGGCACCGAGCCGCAAGGCGGTGCATGCTTTTCACGAAGAAGGCCTGAAAGCAGGCGGCACATGCGAAGGCGAACCGGGCCCACGGGCTTTTGCGCCGACGGCCTATGCATCCTATCTGCGCGATCCTGACGGCAACAAGATCTGCACCTATTGTTTCGCGGCTGAATAACGCCGTCAGAAATTCAATCCGCGCGGTTGGTTAAGGCCGCGCGGCTTTCTTTTGAAGGGGACTACGATGGAACAGAAATCTTCAGTGAAATCGTTCGGCGGGACGCAAGGCGTATACAGTCATGCGTCGAAAACCCTTTCCTGCGACATGAAATTCGCCGTCTATACGCCTGAAGGCAAAGGCCCGTTTCCGGTTCTTTACTGGCTGTCGGGTCTGACCTGCACGGAAGAAAACTTCATCACCAAGGCTGGCGCGCAACGCGTCGCCGCTGAACTAGGCCTTGTCATTGTCGCGCCTGATACCTCTCCGCGCGGTGAAGGCGTGCCCGACGATCCGGAGGGCGCGTACGATTTCGGCCTCGGCGCGGGTTTTTATCTCAATGCAACTGAGGAGCCGTGGTCCAAACATTACAAGATGTATGACTACATCACACAGGAATTGCCTGCGTTGCTGGTCGACATGGAGCTTCCGGTCGATGGGACCCGCGCAGGCATTTTCGGTCACTCCATGGGCGGGCATGGCGCGATGACGATCCACCTGAAGAACCCCGACAAGTTCAAAACCTGCTCCGCCTTTTCACCTATTGTGGCGCCGTCGCAAGTTCCCTGGGGCAAGAAGGCATTCTCAAATTATCTTGGTTCGGATGAAACGAAATGGTCTGACTATGACGCGACGGCGTTGGTCGCTAAACAGCCAAGCAAGGCGGAAATTCTCATCGATCAGGGGACCGCAGATAATTTCCTCGCCGAGCAATTAAAGCCGGAGCTTTTCGCCAATGCTGCCGCGGGCTCGGGCCAGCCTTATGCTCTGCGTATGCAGGAAGGCTATGACCACTCCTATTATTTCATTGCCACCTTTATCGAAGACCATCTGCGCTGGCATGCCGAGCGGCTCTAGGCGGCATACTTAAAATCATGGGCGGCTGCTCGTTGCAGCGCCGCGCCAAACCACAAACCCGGCCATATAAACATATAAAGAAATGTGAGTGGTAGTTTTGCTACCACTTGTTTTCATCTGCGATCTGCGTTGAAACCACCGCTGTGGGACAAAAGTGGGATTTACCTGATTTCGCTTTTTCGGCTCCCCTCCGCGGGTTCTGCATTTTTGCATAATCCGTTGATTTGAAAGTGATTTGAAAGGACGCCTCGTTATGAAGACACCGCCATTTCGCGCCGATCATGTGGGCAGCTTCCTACGGCCCAAGGAGCTTATGGACGCGCGGGCCAAATTCCGGGATGGCGGGATATCTGCCGCCGAGCTGCGCTCGGTTGAAGACGAGGCGATCAAGGGCATCGCAAAGTTTCAGGAAGGGTTGGGCCTGAAAGGCATTACCGATGGCGAATTCCGCCGCCGCTATTTTCATGTAGATTTTCTCGTCCAGCTTGACGGCGTGGTCGAAGAGGGCGGTCTTTCCAAGAAATTTCAGAGCGCGAAAGGCGAACTCGATTTCGCGCCGCCTGCAATGAAAATCAAAGGCAAGATCCGCCATGCGAAACCGATCGAACTTGAAAACTTCAAGTTCCTGAAGTCGGTGACAAGTCAGACACCGAAGATCACCATCCCGTCGCCAACCATGCTGCATTTCAGAGGCGGGCGGAATGCGGTCGACCAGGACGCCTATCCTGACATGGACGAGTTTTATGCAGATGTGGCGAAGGCCTATCAGCAAGAAATTGAGGCGCTCGCCGGCGCCGGCTGCACATATCTTCAGCTTGACGACACCAATCTCGCTTATCTTTGCGATCCGCAACAACGTGCGGCCGCGAAAGAGCGCGGAGAAGACCCGGACGAGCTGCCGCGTATGTATGCGCGCTGGATTAATGAAAGCATCAAGACGAAGCCCGACAATATGCGGGTGGCGATCCATCTGTGCCGCGGCAATTTCAAAAGCTCATGGGCGGCGGAAGGCGGTTATGAACCGGTCGCCGAAGTGCTGTTTAATGAGCTCAATGTGGACGGTTATTTCCTTGAATATGATGATGACCGGTCGGGTGATTTCCGCCCCTTGCGCTTCGTGCCGAAGGACAAGACCGTGGTGCTTGGGCTTGTTTCCTCAAAGCTCGGCGAGCTTGAGTCGAAAGACGACATCAAGCGCCGGATCAATGAAGCGGCTGAGTTCATGCCGCTCGATCAGATGGCCCTGTCGCCGCAATGCGGTTTCTCCTCAACGGAGCACGGCAATGACATCATGGTTGAACATCAGGCGGCGAAAATGCGCTTTATTATCGATGTCGTGCGTGATGTCTGGGGTGATTTTTAGGCGAGTTCCCGAACAGTCTCTGTGGGCGGCTCAGTAAACAGCCGTCCACGCTCTGTGACGAAAACTGAAAACACGCCGATAAAGCCAAAAACGGCGAACGATACGACGATTGGGATCGCCGTTCCGTCATAGAGCCTTGCTGCAAGGCCGCCCAGCAGCGCCGCCCCTGTCATAGTGGCGAAGCCATAAACAGCCGACGCTGTCCCCGCCATCTTGCCCATTGGCTCCATAACGATGGCGCTGAAATTAGAGTTGATGAGCCCCATCATGAAATAGGCGGCGATCAGAAACGCCAAATATCCCGTTAAGCTTCCGCCATCGGTCAACGACAAATAAATCGCGTTGCCTGTGTTGATCAAAGCGAAGGCGATAATGGCGCAATGAGAAAGACGGCGCGTGCCGAAGCGGCGAACAAGATTTGCATTGGCGATGGCGGCGAGGCCCACGGAGAATGCGACGCTGCCAAGCGCCAACGGAAATTTCGCGCCCAGCCCGTAGGTATCGACATAAACCTGCTGTGAGGATGTCAGATACGCCATCAGTGAAGCCATGACGCACATGGCGCCAATAGTGTAGCCGATGGCGGTGCGATAAGACGCGTAGTGGCTCAGCATGTTTCCAATTGCGCCGAAGCTAAGCGGCCGTCGGTCATCGGTTTTAAGAGTTTCAGGTAAGCGCCAAAACACCCATGCGAACAACAGCCCTGCGAAGATGAGGAGAACCACAAAAACAAAACGCCACGGCGCGAAAAATAAGATGAGCTGACCGAGGCTTGGCGCGATAATCGGAGACACGATCGAGACGGTCATGGCCGTAGACATGATGCTGGCCATTTCGCGGCCCTTGAAAAGATCGCGCACAAGCGCGATGGCGACGACCCGGCCCGCGGCTGCGGCGACGCCCTGAAGGGCGCGCCCCGCGATAAAGAGGGAATAAGCGGTCGCAACCACGCAGAGCAGAGTTGCGGCGATAAATCCTATGAGAGACCAGAGAAAGACAGTCCGCCGCCCAAAGCGATCCGAGAGCGGGCCATAAAAAAGCTGCGATGCGCCCGTGGCGAACATGAAGACCGCAACGACAAGCTGGCGGTCGTTTTCGTTGGTGAGATTGAAATCGGCGCCGATGTCGCCGAGCGCTGCGATCATCATGTCGATACTCAGCGCGGACATCGCCATAACGGAAGCGACAAGGCCGATCAGTTCTATTTTGGAGAGCTGCGCCCGTTCCTTAACTGCTGGTGTCGGCGCCCCGTCCATTTTTTATCCTATAGAATCGGGACGATTTTTTGTTCGCCCCGATGAGTTGAGTTCAAATTATGCTGCGGCGGCTGGGTTGTAGCGGAGGGCAGATTTCAGCACCCCGTGCTTGGTGATAAGCCGGCAGAATTCCTGAATATTTTCAGCCGCCTTGATCGAATTCTTCAGTATCAATTTCGGCTTGAGTCCCGGCAGGGTAGCGCGGTCCGGAGATGGTGTTCTGGTTGATCAGCGTTTCCACTGCGGCGAGGGTTTCAGGCGCCAGCGTAATCGCGCCGGCGGCCATATTCTCCTCAAGGTGGTCAATGGAGGTCGTGCCGGGGATTGCGTGAATATGCGGCGCCTTGTGAAGCGTCCACGCAATGGCGAGTTGGGCCGGCGTGCAGTCGGCTTTTTTCGCGATCTGGCGGAAGGCAGGAAGGAGTTTTGCGTTAGCCTCAAAATGCGGCGACTGAAAACGCGGCATCCCCCGGCGGATATCTTTTTCCGCAAAGTTGTCAGGGTCGAGATCGGCGTCTGTCAGAAAGCCGCGGGCGACCGGTGAAAACGCCACAAAGGCGGCGCCAAGTTCGGCGCAGGCGTCGACGATAGCGATTTCCGCGTTGCGCGACCACAAAGAATACTCAGACTGAACAGCTGCGATTGGGTGAACTTGATGAGCCTTGCGTAACGTCTCTGCGGAGACTTCAGAGAGACCGATGGCGCCGACTTTGCCGGTTTCGACGAGCCGCGCCATCTCACCCACGCTGTCTTCGATGGGGACATTATTCAACTTGTCGTAGCGATGAAGGTACCACAGATCGATCCTGTCAGTCTGGAGGCGCTTAAGCGAGTCCTCAAGAGTTTTGCGGATTGCCTCCGGGCGGCCATCGATGACGCGCTTGCCGTCAATGCCTTGCATGCCGCATTTACTGACCAGAAGAATATCGTCGCGAACATGTTTGAGCGCAGGGCCGACCAGCTCTTCATTGCGCCCGAATCCGTAAAGCGCAGCAGAGTCAAAATGGCCGACGCCCAGGTCGACAGCTTTGTGCAAAAGCTTCACGCCGTCCTCAGGCGAGGGAGGATGGCCATAAGCGTGGCTCAAATTCATACAGCCAAGTCCGACAGGATTGACTGCGCGTCCTGCTAGGCGGCGTTTTCTGGTCGTCACAACTACCCCTGCGCTTTCAGTTTCTCTTCCAGATCGTGAAGCGTTTTGTAACAGGGAAGGACCTTGCCGACGCTTGAATTCGGCTCGCGGCCTTCCTTGATAGCCGCAAAGAATTCCCGATCCTGCAATTCGATGCCGTTCATGGAGACAGCAACTTTGGAGACGTCGATTGGCTCTTCTTTGCCATTCACTAGGTCATCGTAACGGGCGATATAGGTGCCATTGTCGCATATATAGCGGAAGAAGGTGCCGAACGGGCCGTCATTGTTGAAAGACAGGGACAGGGTCAGGATTTTTCCGGTTTCTGTTTTCAACTGGATGGACATATCCATGGCGATGCCGAGGTCGGGATGCGGCGGTCCCTGGATCGCGTTGGCGATGACGACTTTTTCGCCGGTCATATATTGAAAAATATCGACAGTATGGGCTGCGTGATGCCAGAGAAGATGGTCGGTCCACGAACGCGGCTCGCCCTTGGCGTTGGTGTTCGTGCGGCGGAAGAAAAAGGTTTCAACATCCATTTGCTGGATCGACATGTCGCCGGCTTTGATTTTGTTATGCACCCATTGATGCGACGGGTTGAACCTGCGGGTATGGCCAACCATGCAGACAAGACCTGTTTCCTGTTGCTTTTTCATGACGGCTTCGGCGTCGGCCCAGCTATCGGCGAGCGGGATCTCAACTTGAACATGCTTGCCGGCGTCCATGCACTGGATTGCCTGTTCCGCGTGCATCTGGGTCGGCGTGCAGAGTATCGCCGCGTCTACGCCCGGTTGGGCGAGCGCCTCGGCGAGATCGGTTGTCACATGAGGAATGCCGTATTCATCGGCGACTTTCTGTGTCGGCTCAAGTCTTCGGCCGACAACGGAGACAACCTCCACGTCGTCGATATTCTTGATGCCGTCGAGATGTTTGAGGCCGAAAGCGCCGGCGCCGGCGAGCACAACTTTCATCGTTATCGTCCTTTCTTTTGCTTTATTCTGCGGGCTCGAGAACTATGTGTCCAAGCGCAGTGTTCGATGCGGCAACATGATAATGGCGATGTAGTTCCTTGACCTTGTCGCCAAGCGCGCCGCGCATGATCAGCCACATCACCAGTTCAATGCCTTCCGATCCCGCTTCACGCAGATATTCGATGTGAGGCATCTTCCGAAGACGCTCCGGATCGGCGGTGAGGTCGTCGAGGAATTTCTTATCCCATTCGGCGTTGATGAGGCCTGCGCGCGTGCCTTGAAGCTGGTGGCTCATGCCGCCCGTGCCCCAGACCTGCACTTTGAGGTCTTCTGGGAAACTATCAACCGCGTCGCGGATCGCTTTGCCGAGATTGTAGCAACGATTGCCCGAGGGGGGCGGATAGGTGACGACGTTCACCGCCAGCGGGACGACTTTGCACGGCCAGTCTTCAGGTTGTCCGAACATCAGTGAGAGCGGCACGGTGAGACCATGGTCGACATCCATCTTGTTAATGATGGTCATATCGAATTCGTCGAGGATGCAGCTCTGTGCGATATGCCAGGCGAGGTCCGCATGGTTTTTCACGACGGGCACCGGGCGCGGCCCCCAGCCTTCGTCAGCAGGCTGGAACTCATCCGCGCAGCCTATCGCGAATGTCGGGATGAGATTCATGTCGAAGGCGCTGGCGTGATCATTATAGACGAGAATGACGACATCCGGCTTGTTCTCCGGCTTCATGATCCATTCTTTCGTCCAGTCAAAACCGGCGAAGGCTGGCTTCCAGTAATCTTCGCCTGTATTGCCAAGATCAACGGCCGCGCCGATGGCCGGCACATGGCTTGATGTTATGCCTGCAGTAATATGGGCCATGAATTTAATAACCTTTCTTCTTTGAACGCAGGCCTTCGGGTGAACGTCCGCCGGACAGCATCATGTTTCTATAATCGTCAACACTCATGCCGGTCATGGTCGATACAGCCTGTAGGTAGGATTTACCGTCGGTCGAAAACACTTTTGCCAGGAAATAAATGTTCCCGCCGAGATCGAGCAGCTTGTCGTAATCGCGGGCGAGCAGCGCGTCTTTCTGCTCCTGGGTGATTTTGGGCCATTCATCAAGATAGGCCTTTTCGTCGGCGAGCCAGCGCTTTCGATTTTCATCTTTCATCAGGCTCATGGCGAACTGGTTCACCCAATAGCCTTTGCGCGCCCTTGCTGTCGTATAAACGCGGGTGCCGGGAATATCGTCAAACTCGGCCAGATATTCGTGGATGTTCTGTTTCATTACTTACCTTCCTCCGGCCAGTAGAGCCGCATGGGATTGTCTACGAGTAATTTTTGCTGAAGCGCCTCGGTGGGTGCGATGCGCGGGATCATATCCACAAGCCAGGCGTCATCCGGCATGTGGGATTTCAAATTCGGGTGCGGCCAATCAGTGCCCCATAACACACGGTCCGGAAAGCGTTCAACAATCCGGCGGGCAAAGGGAACGAAGTCGTCATAAGTTGGCGGACCCGATTTTGACAACCGCTCGGGGCAGGTGACTTTCGACCAGATATGATCGTTTTCCTCCATCAGTTTCTGGAAGAGAGAAAATTCCGCTCCGTCCACATCCTTGGTCACATCCGGGCGGCCCATGTGATCAACGACGACGGTCGTCGAAATATCCGAAATGAAATCGTAAAGCTCGGGCAGATCCGGCGCCTCAAAATAGATGACAATGTGCCAGCCGAATTTGTTGATGCGCTCAACGAGTTTTGCGAGCACCGCGGGCGGCAGTGGATCGACAAGGCGCTTCACGAAATTGAAGCGAACGCCTTTAATGCCGTTGGCGTTCAGCAGTTCAAGCTCTTCATCCGTCACTGATGGCTTGACGGACGCAATGCCTTTCGCCTTGCCCTCGGCGCTCATCACAGCGTCCATCGTGGCGCGATTGTCAGCGCCGTGACAGGTGGCTTGCACCAATACATTGCGGGAAAAGCCGAGGTGATCGCGCAAAGCGTAAAGTTGATGCTTTGAAGCGTCACAGGGGGTGTATTTGCGTTCCGGCGCGAAAGGGAATTCGTGGCCCGGCCCGAAGACATGGCAATGGGCATCCACGGCGCCCGGCGGCGGCGTGAATTTCGGCTTCGACGGGCCGTCAAACCAGTCGAGCCAGCCGGGCGTTTTCTCAAATGTTTCGCTCGCCGCGCTCATGAAGCGTTACTTGCCTTTCGATTTCAGGAATTTGTCGAGGCGCGGATAAACGCGCCGTGCATTGCCTTCATAGATTTTATATAGGTCGTCCTTGGAGAGACCCAAATTGTCTACATACCGTTTGGTGTCGTCGAAATATTGCCCCGTCTGCGGGTCGATGCCACGCACAGCGCCGACCATTTCCGAACCGAAGAGAATATTGTCGATCTCGATCACTTCGAAAAGGAGATCGATTCCCGGCTGGTGATAGACGCAAGTGTCGAAATAGACGTTTTTCATTACATGGGTTTCGACAGGCGGCTGTTTCAGCATGTCGGCGAGCCCGCGATAGCGGCCCCAGTGATAGGGCACGGCGCCGCCGCCATGAGGAATGACGAGTTTCAAGTCAGGGAAGTCCTTGAAGAGATCGCCCTGAATGAACTGCATGAAGGCGTTTGTGTCCGCCGCGATATAGTAGGAACCGGTCGCGTGAAATGTCGGGTTGCATGACCCTGAAACGTGGATCATTGCTGGAATTTCCAGCTCTACAAGTTTTTCGTAGATCGGATACCAGTATTTGTCCGTCAGCGGCGGGGCGTTCCAATGCCCGCCCGACGGATCCGGATTGAGGTTGCAGCCGATGAAGCCAAGCTCATTCACGCAGCGTTCCACCTCGGCGATGGAGTTATCGAGCGTTCCGCCTGGCGTCTGAGGCAGCATGCATACGCCGATGAAATTATCCGGGAAGATCTGCGTCACCCGATGAATCATGTTGTTGCAGGCGATGGACCATTCGAGCGCGGTTTCCGCATCGCCCACATGCGGCTCCATGGCCGACGCGCGCGGTGAAAAAATCGTCATGTCGCCGCCGCGTTCCTTGAGCAGTCTTAACTGGTTCTGCTCAATGCCTTCAGCGATTTCGTCGTCGCTCATTTCAGGCTGCAACGGTTTCGGCAGAGATGGATCTTTAAGGCGCGCTTTTTGCGCGGCGCGAAAATCCGTATGGGCCTTTGGGACAATGGTCTGATGGCCGTGACAATCGATAATCATAAGCGTCTCTCCGGGCCTCGTCCGTTCAAAATTGCATCCAGCATGTCGGGAAGGCTTTTGTTTTCCAAGGCATAGCGATAAGCGGCGGAAAGGTCTTGCCGCTCTGCGCAGGCTGAACTCATCAGAGGCGAAAGTCCCGCTTCTTTAATGGTTTTGGCGACTTCGCGCATTTCTTCGGCGCGCCGGGTTCCATGCTCCAGCGCGCGGGAGATCATATAGCCGGAAAGCTTTTCCCAGTCAGGGCCGGGGAATAGGTCCGAAAGCGAGGCCACCACGGTCTCGTCAACGCCATAATGACGTGCGGAAAGAAGCGACTCGGTCAAGAGCGCTTCGACGCCTTTGACGACGACGCTGCGGCACATCTTGGCGGCGGCGGCTTTGCCGTAATCAGTGGAGAAAAACTGTGCGCCGTCGAATCCAAGATTGTGGGCGGCGGGTAGAAAATCTTTTGCATAGGGGCCGCCAAAAAGCATGGGGCAGGCGATGCGTTTCGGTCCGATAGGCGACATGACAGACGCTTCGACATATTTACCGCCCGCTTTGTTGACGACCTCCGCCGCGCGGGATTTTGAGCCTGGCGACGCAGAATTAAGGTCCAGATAGACCGCGCCGTCTTTCAAGGCGTCAAGAACGCTTTCGGCGGCGTTCAATGTCTGCGCCGCGGTGACCGCTGATATGAGGATGTCTGCGCCCTTGGCGGCGTCTTCACTGCTTTTTCCTTTGCGCAGGCCGGTCACCGCTTTCGACGGATCGCTTCCCGCATCAGAAAACAATAGGTCCCATGCGGAGAGCGTCACGTCTTTCTTGGCGAGGTCGGCGCCCAGAATCTGGCCGACTTCGCCGAAACCGATGAGGCATATGGTCGGCGAGCCGCTCATTTTCCGGCCCAGACTTTAGAGGGGATGTAAATCTCGCCGCTCATCAGCTTGCGCGCCGTTCTGAGAAGCGCGGAGCGTTTCACATTCACTTCGCCGTTTTTGACTTCAACATCCATGTCGACCGTGAAAAAGCCTGTGGGGTGCTCAATATCGAGTCGCCTTTCGCCATCGCTGGCGGAGATATGGGCGACGCCGTCCGCGACAGAGCCGGGCAACATGCATGCTGTCGCGACGCTGACTGCGCCTAGGACGCCAATCGCTTCATGAACGCGATGAGGGATAAAACTACGGGTGTTGACGACGCCGCCCGACTGTGGCGGCGAAATGAGCGTCATTTTCGGCACCGTCTTTTTCTCGACATCGCCGAGATTCATTTTCGGACCGATTTCAAGACGGATCTTTTCAATGCGTTTTTTGAGGTTGTCATCGGCTTCGAGTTCGGCGGGCGTTTCATCACCCTTGAGGCCGAAATCTGTGGCGCGCAAAACAACAACCGGCATGCCGTTGTCGACGCAAGTCAGCTCGACACCGTCAATCTTGTCGATAACATTACCCGTCGGCAAAAGCGCGCCGCAGCTGGATCCTGCTACGTCGAGAAAGTCGATGGGAATGGCGGCTGCGGTTCCGGGCACGCCGTCAATGCGGGCGTCGCCTTCATACTCCACCTGTCCGCCGGGCGTTGGCACATGAGCGACGGCGATCGAGCCGGAGTTGAGCATATGGATGCGCACCGGCGTGACGCCGTCCTGCGCTTTGACGAAGCCGTTTTCTATTGCCCACGGGCCGACAGCGGCGAGAATGTTGCCGCAATTCTGGCTTGTTGAGACTTCGGGTTTGTCTACGACAACTTGCACAAACAGATAGTCTATATCGTCGCCGGCTCTTGAGGGCGAAGACAGGATCGCGACTTTGCTGGTCAGCGGGTGGGCCCCGCCGACGCCGTCAATCTGGCGTAAATCAGGAGAGCCCATGGCGGCGAGCAACACCTTGTCGCGCACAGCGTCCTCTGCGGGCAAGTCTTTGGCGTTGAAATAAAGCCCCTTTGACGTTCCCCCGCGCATCAGGGTCGAAGGGATCGCCGTCATCATGATTTCAGCCAGTCCTTCTGGTCGATATATTTTAGACCCCGTTCGGCCAGGCGTTCGCGCATCTTATAGATGTCGAGGCCAAGTTCACCGGCGGCGAGGCGCTGGCGCTTCGATTCCTCATTGGCTTCGCGCTCCTGCGATTTTTTCAAAACGTCGGCCGCCTCTTCCTTGGCCACAACGACGACGCCGTCATCATCGGCGATGATGATGTCGCCGGGGTTTACATGCGCGCCGGCGCAAACAACCGGTATGTTCACGTCGCCCAACGTCTCTTTCACTGTGCCTTGGCTGAACACGCATTTCGACCAGACCGGAAAGCCCATTTCCTCAAGGTCTTTGGTGTCGCGCACGCCGGCGTTGATGATGAGCGCCTTGACGCCGCGCGCCTTCAGCGAAGTGGCGAGGAGGTCGCCGAAATATCCGGCGTCAGAATAAGAGGTTGGCGCAAGCACCAGCACATCGCCCGGCTGGCATTGCTCGACAGCGACATGAATCATCCAGTTGTCGCAGGGCGGGGCGGAAATTGTGACGGCGGTTCCCGCCACATGGGCGCCCCTATAGATGGGGTTGATGTCCGGCGCGAGCAGCCCTTTGCGCCCTTGCGCCTCATGCACCGTGGCGACGCCGATCCGATCTTTGGCGAAGGCCTCGACGACAGCCTTGTCCGCACGCTCAATATTGGTGACGACGACGCTCATGGAGGGCTCCCTAAAAGCTTGATTCCTTATAGTTTTTGAGATGGGCCCAGAGGCCGCTGAAATCCAATTGAAAATCGGTCCATATTATAAGAAAATGCTAATGAACAAGGACCAGCCTCGTCACGATGACCCATCCGCCCAATCTCTGGCACCTGCATGTTTTCCGCGAAACCGTTCAGCGGGGCTCTGTAACCGGCGCAGCGACGGCGCTTGGCCTGACCCAGCCTGCGGCGAGCCAGGCGCTGAAAGGGCTCAATGAGCACTATTCTACGGCGCTGACGGCGCGCCGCAAAGATCGCATTGTGGCGACCAAAGAAGGCGACATCCTTCTGGCCCGTGCTGTGGTCGCGCTTGGTCTCTTGGCCGAGGGGGTGAGGGAGGCGGCGGGTCCGAAAGCCAATCCGGTCCAGATGCTGCGCGCCATGTCGGCGCGACGGCTTGAAACTCTCGTAAGCATCGTACGCCATGGGGGGTTCTCGGGCGCCGCGCGGGCGGAAGGATACGCCGCGCCGACCGTGCATCGCGCCGCTAAAGATCTTGAAAAAGCGCTTGGCGTGACGCTGTTTGAAAGCACAAGTCACGGCGTCCGGCCGACGAAACAGGCGCACATCCTGGCGCTGAAAACAGGGCTTGCTTTTGCGGAGCTAAAACAGGCCGCCGCCGAGATTGCTGAAGCGACGGGCCATGAAGCTGGCGGCACGGTCATTGGCGCGATGCCGCTGGCGCGCACGCATCTGGCGCCGGCTGCGGTCGCTTCTTTTTCCGCGGCGACGCCCGGTCACAAGGTTTCAATTGTCGAGGGCGCCTATGAGGATTTGCTAATCGCATTACGGCGTGGGGAAGCGGATATCCTGGTGGGCGCGCTGCGTGAAAACACCGCGTTAAAAGACGTCGTCGAGGAGCCTTTGTTCGACGATCCGCTGGCGATTGTCATGCGGGCTGGTCATCCTGCGGCGGATCTGCGTCTTGATCGTGAAACGCTCGGTTCATTTTCCTGGGTTGCGCCACGCGCAACATTGCCATTACG